>NZ_BAAANT010000023.1:0-106327 GCF_039529945.1 Kitasatospora kazusensis
TCGATCCGCCACTTGACCTGCATCGCACCCCGGGTGTGCCGGGCGATGTCGCGCAGCGCGTGCAGCACCGTGTCCTGGCTGTCGGCGCAGATCTGCAACGACAGGTCACCGTGCAGCTCGGCGGCCTGGAGGTTGTCGTTGGGGAAGGTCTTCATCGGGCGCAGCTTCACCGGCTTGGCCTTCGCGAGGCCGTAGCGGCCGTCGAAGAGCGAGGCGCCGACGCCGACCGTCACGGTGAGGTCGTCGGTCGGGACGACCGGCCCCAGGATGCCGTTGTCGGCCGGCGGGGCACCGACGCCCAGGTCGGGCGGGGTGCCGCCGGCGGTGAGGAAGCGGATCCGGTCGGTCAGGGTGTGGAACAGCGTCTCCAGCGCGGCGCGGTCCGCGGCGATCACGTCGAAGGAGACGAAGGCCGCGTAGCCGGGCGCCGGGGTGGTGACACCGGCCTGGTGCTCGCCGTGGAACGCGACGGCGCCGCGCTTGGCCGCACCGCTGGTCTCCGCGCTGGCCGGACCGGCCGAGAGGGTGAACGCACCTCCGGCTATGGCTGCGGCGCCGGCGCCCGCGCCGAGCGCGGCCTTGACGAAGCTGCGGCGGGCCGGCCCGGCCGGGCAGCCGCTCTCGGCGGGAGCGGCGGTGGCGGCAGCGTGCGGGAAGGGGCAGGAACCGGTTGCGGTCTGGTCGGTCATCAGGCTGACTTCCGGATCTCAAGAAGGTCGGGGATCGGGGCGAGGTCTTCGAGCAACTGGCCGGTGGCGCCGTTCAGCTGCTGTCGCGTGGCGGCGGGGAGCTGGTCCACCGGGGTCCAGCTGCCGTCCGGCTTGCGCGCGGCGGTGAGCAGGGCGTTGACCCGCAGCATTCCGGCGTCGACCTTGGCCAGCAACTCGGGCGACCGCTCCTTGATCAGCGGCTGGAGGACGGTCAGCAGCTCCTGCGTACCCGCCACATTGGCCTGCGCGGTGGCCAGGTTGCTGCCGCTGCCCTGGTCGGTGTCGCCGGTCAGCTCGAACTGGAGGGTGTTCTCCAGGATCTCGTGGGTGCGCAGCGGCAGGTCGCCGGGGTCGAACGACTGGGCCGGGAAGGCCTTGGCCAGGCCGTCCACGTCGGCGGCCAGCTGGTCCGCGACGGGGGCCAGGTCGGCGGCCGACTGGTTGTGCCACAGGCCGTACTCCAACCGGAGGAACCCGCCGAAGTCCTTGTCCCCGGCCTTGTCGGGCAGGCCGTCGGGGCGGCCGTTGATCTTGCCGTCGAAGTCCGCGAAGGTGCCGTACGCGGCGCCCAGCGAGGCGTACTGCAGGTGTGCGGTCAGCCAGTCGGCGCGGGCGGCGTTCAGGTCACCGGCCTGGAGGTCGGCCTGGAGCTTGCGGGTCTTGGCCTGCAGGGCGGTCAGGCCCTGGCCGACGTACGCCTTGTAGGCGTCCAGCGGTGCCTTGAGGTCGTCCTCGGCGACGGGGGCGACGGCCTTGACGTCGGCTCCGCCGGTGACATGCACGGCCGCCGAGGTGACGCTCTTGCCGCCGGTGGGCACGCAGCGCCAGGCGTAGTCGCCGGTGCCGATGGTGGCGGTCAGGGCGCGGGTGGTGGCGGGGGCCAGGCCCTCGACCTCACCGTAGACGGCGCCGCTGGCCGGGTTGATCAGGTAGACCTCTGAGGTCTTGTCACCGGTGTTGCGCATCTGGAAGACCTGCTGGCCGGGCTGCGGGGTGCTGAAGCCCTTGCCGCACTCGGTCTCGGAGACCGCGACCGTCGCGGTGCCGGCCGGCTTGCCGTCGCTCACCGCGATCACCACGGCCGCCACCACGGCGGGGGCGGCGACCAGGGCGGCGGGGAGCAGCCAGCGCGGGCGGCCCGGCGCGGCGGGGGCGGCGGCCGGGGAGGCCTCCGGGGCGCTCTGGGCGGCGGTCCGGGTGGCGGCGTCCGGGGCCTCGGCCGCCGCCTCGGAGACGACCGGCGCAGGGGCGGGCGCGGGGGCGGTGCTGCGGACGCCCTGGACGAAGAGGGTCATCACGATCGCCAGGTAGCCGGCGTAGGCGAGGACCTGGAGCCAGGTCATCGTGACGGTGAGGTTGAACACGCCCTGGACCAGGGTGGCGTACCAGGAGCCCGCGTCCACGGTGGAGCTGATGTCGAACGCGTACGCGTGGCCGCCGGGCAGCACGCCGGACTCCTGGAGGTCGCGCAGGCCGTAGCTGAGCACGCCCGCCGCGATCACGATCAGGACGGCGCCGGTGACGGCGAAGAACCTGGTCAGGTTGATCTTCAGGACCCGGCGGTACAGGCCCCAGCAGAGCCCGGTGGCCAGCACCAGGCCGACGGCCGCGCCGATCAGCGGGCCGGTCGAGCTCTTGGCGGTCTGGATGGTGCTCCAGAGGAAGAGCGAGGTTTCGAGGCCCTCGCGGCCGACGGCCAGGAAGCTGGTCAGGACGAGGGTCCCGGCGCCCATCGCGAGCGCGGCGGTGACCTTCTCGCGGATCTGCGAGGAGAGGGTGCGGGCCGAGCGGCGCATCCAGAACACCATCGCGGTGACGAAGGCGACGGCGATCAGGCTGAGCGCGCCGCCGAACGCCTCCTGCGCGGAGCCGGAGAGCTTGGCGGCGGTGAAGGTGAGCACCGAGCCGAAGCTCAGCGCCAGCGCCAGCGCGGCCAGCACGCCCGTCCACACCTGCGGGAGCCGGGACTTCTGCCCGGAGCGCACCAGGGTGGCGACCAGGATCGACACGATCAGCCCGGCCTCCAGGCCCTCACGTAGACCGATCAAGAAGCTTGGAAACGCGTCGTCCCACATGGCCTTACCTGTCCGAGTGCCCTGACGCCCCGGGCATGGTGCTGCCCGGGGCGTCCCTACTTAGCTTAGGCATACCTTAGCCACAGTGGGGTCGAGCGTCCACGCCGGGGACGGAAGACAGGCGGCAAATCAGACAATCACTCAGGAAACGGCGCGTGAGTCGGCCCACACGCCCTCGAACTCCTCGCGGTAGACCTCCAGCAGACCGGGCTCCTGAACGCCCGGCCGGACACCCGCCTGGGCGGCCGGCCGGCCGCCGGACAGACCGCCCGACAGACCGCCGGGGGAACCCGCCGCCTGACCGGCCGCCGACTGGCCGAAGCCCTGGCCCGCCCCCTGCCCGGCCCCGCCGCGCAGCACCAGCGCGGGCGACTCGATCCCCCGGGACCGCCGCAGGTAGGGCTGCACCACCCCGATGTCCGTCGAGCGCCGCCGACCGCCCGCGCCGGTCACCCGGGGGCCCTCCACCAGGTAGGCGGTGAACCGCGGCGTCTCGTCGAAGACCCGGATCTCGAAGGCGCCCTGGTCGCGCAGCCCGGCCCGGACCCGGCGGACGTGCATGATGTTCATCTCGATCGAGCGGGCCAGCTCGCCGCGCCCGAGCCCCAGCTCGCGCTCGCGGCGGCGGACGGCGCTGCTGGCCGGGTTGAGGAAGAGCAGCCGGACCCGGCAGCCGCCGGAGGCGAGCCGCACCAGCCGCTTGCCGGTGTAGTTCTGGCAGAGCATGCCGAGGCCGATCCCGACGGCGTCCAGCCGCCGGGCCCCGTCGAGCAGGTCCTCCACCGGCAGGTCGCGCTGGAGCCGGACGCGGTCCGGGTGCACGGCGACCACGTCCGCGTACCGGCCGGCGACCAGTTCCTCGACCACGTCGGCGGGCACCCCGCCGGTACCGCCATCCAGCAGGGTCAGCACCCGGGCCGCCGCCCGCTCGGCCTGGGCCAGCACGGTGTGGGAGAGGCTGCGGTTGCGCGAGACCACGTGCCGGGCGACCTCCAGTTCGTCCAGCGCGAGCTCCACCTCCCGGCGGTCCGGCACGTACGGCTCGAAGCACGGCCAGTGCTGCACCATCAGCTCGCGCAGCTGGGGCATGGTCAGGAAGACCAGCGGGTCGTCGTCGGACGGGTCGAGCAGGTAGCCCTTGCGGCGGCTCACCTCGCGGACGGCGCCCGCCCGGTGCACCCACTCCTCGCCGGCCGGTCCGGCGGCGGCCGTCACCCAGTCCTCGCCGTGGGCCGGCGCGTAGACCGGGCGCAGCACCTCGTCGACCAGGGCGCGCAGCCGCTGCTCGACCAGGTTCAGCCAGACGTAGGCCCGGCCGGTCAGCCGGACCCGCTGGTGCGCCAGGTCCCACTGCTCGCCGGACCAGGCGAGCGACAGGCCGTCGGGCGGGCCGGACTGGGCCGGCACGGTGGCGCGGCCCGCCATGGACGCGCGCATGACCATCGTCGGCGCCTCGCTCCGCCCGGGGCCCTCGGACCCGCCCCGGCCGCCGGAGGGGACCACCATGCGCTACCTCACCTCTCGGCCCGCCGACTCCCCGGAGTGACCCGGGGGTGACGTACCGTCCGCTGACACAGTCTCAACCACGGCGGCCTCGGCAGAGCCTGTCTCCGCTTGCGGTTCCGGCATGGTGTCCGGAGCGCGCCGGAAGATCACAGGGTACTGCGCGGGCCGTCCGGGCCGCAGCCGCTTCGCGGCTCCGCCACCGGAATCGGGGCATCCGGCGCCGCTCCGGCCGCCGGACCCCCGGGGGGCGTCACAACCGGCGCGACAGCATCCGGGGGCAGCATCCGCTGCGGGCCCCGACCGCGCCGCGGACACCCGTTCGGGCGAACAACACGTGAATGCGCCCTAACGGCGGGCAGGTGTTGGGGAGTATGCCCCCTGTGTCGTGTATCACGGTACGAACGGAGTCGGCCTACCCGGGCAACCGGCCGGGCAGAGCCCACTGGAGCGCCAATTCCCATGAAGCCAAGGGAGTTTGAGGAATATGCAGGTCTGGCCAGGTCAGCCGTACCCCCTCGGCGCCACGTACGACGGGGCCGGCACCAACTTCGCGGTGTTCTCCGAGAGCGCCGACCGGATCGAACTGTGCCTGCTCTCCGAGGACGGCTCCGAGACGGCCGTCGAGCTCCGTGAGACGGACGCCTTCGTCCGGCACGCCTACCTGCCGGGCATCCAGCCCGGCCAGCGCTACGGCTTCCGGGTGCACGGCCCGCACAACCCCGGCCTCGGCCAGCGGCACAACAGCTCGAAGCTGCTGCTCGACCCGTACGCCAAGGCGATGAGCGGCCAGATCGACTGGGACGAGTCGGTGTACGGCTACCACTTCGGCGCCCCCGAGCGGCGCAACGACCTGGACTCCGCGCCGCACACCATGCACTCGGTGGTGATCAACCCCTACTTCGACTGGGGCAACGACCGCCCGCCGCGCACCGACTACCACCGCACCGTGCTGTACGAGGCGCACGTCAAGGGGCTCACCCAACTGCACCCCGGCATCCCCGACGAGATCCGGGGCACGTACGCGGGCCTGGCGCACCCGGCGGTGATCGAGCACCTGGCCAAGCTGGGCGTCACCGCGATCGAGCTGATGCCGGTGCACCAGTTCGTCCGGGACCACCGGCTGCGCGACCTGGGGCTGGCCAACTACTGGGGCTACAACACCATCGGCTTCTTCGCCCCGCACTCCCCGTACTCCTCCGGGGGCGACCGGGGGCAGCAGGTGCAGGAGTTCAAGTCGATGGTGAAGGCGCTGCACGCGGCGGGCATCGAGGTGATCCTCGACGTGGTCTACAACCACACCGCCGAGGGCAACCACCTCGGCCCGACGCTTTCCCTGCGCGGCCTGGACAACGTCTCGTACTACCGGCTCGCCAAGGACCAGCGCTTCTACGAGGACACCACCGGCACCGGCAACAGCCTGCTGATGCGCAGCCCGCACGTGCTCCAGATGATCATGGATTCGCTGCGGTACTGGGTCACCGAGATGCACGTGGACGGCTTCCGCTTCGACCTCGCGGCCACGCTGGCCCGGCAGTTCCACGAGGTGGACCGGCTCTCCTCGTTCTTCGACCTCTGCCAGCAGGACCCGGTGGTCTCGCAGGCCAAACTGATCGCCGAACCCTGGGACCTCGGCGAAGGCGGCTACCAGGTCGGCAACTTCCCTCCGCTGTGGACGGAGTGGAACGGCATGTACCGGGACACCGTCCGCGACCTGTGGCGCGGCGAGAACGCCAGCCTGGCCGAGTTCGCCTCCCGGCTCACCGGCTCCTCCGACCTCTACCAGGACGACGGGCGGCGGCCGATCGCCTCCATCAACTTCGTCACCTGCCACGACGGCTTCACGCTGCGCGACCTGGTCTCGTACAACGACAAGCACAACACCGCCAACGGCGAGGACAACCGGGACGGCGAGAGCTTCAACCGCTCCTGGAACTGCGGCGCCGAGGGTGACACCGAGGACCCGGACGTGCTGGGGCTGAGAGCCCGCCAGCAGCGCAACTTCATCGCCACCCTGCTGCTCTCGCAGGGCGTGCCGATGCTCTCGCACGGCGACGAGCTGGGGCGCACCCAGCAGGGCAACAACAACGCCTACTGCCAGGACAACGAACTCTCCTGGGTGCGCTGGGAATCCGGCGACACCCACCTGCTGGAGTTCACCCAGGGCATGATCTGGCTCCGCCGGGACCACCCCGTCTTCCGGCGCCGCCGCTTCTTCCACGGCCGCCCCGTCTCCGGCACCCACGACGACCTCACCGACATCGGCTGGTTCACCCCGGCCGGGGAGGAGATGACCAAGGGCGACTGGAGCACCAGCTACGCGAAGTCGCTGACGGTCTTCCTGAACGGCAACGCGATCTCCGAACCGGACCGGCGCGGCGGGAAGATCGTCGACGACTCCTTCCTGCTGATGTTCAACGCCCACTTCGAGCCGCTGGAGTTCACCGTCCCCGCCGACCACGGCCAGGAGTGGGCGGTCGTGGTCGACACCAGCGAGCCGGTCCTCCCGGCCCCCGGCACCGGCACCCGCGTCAAGGCCGGCGACTCCCTCTGGCTCACCGACCGCTCCCTCCTCGTCCTCCAACGCCCAGCCTGACAGACAGGGCCCACCCAAGGGGCGCGGGGAACTGCGCGAGGGCGGAAGGCAACGGTCCGTTCCTCCCGATTCGCGCAGTTCCCCGCGCCCCCAAGGGGTACCCGCACCCGTCCGGTGAACCCAGCGAAGCGTGCGGCGCCGGTACGAAGGTGTTGGCCCGTTCGTACCAACGGGCTCATAGCCGCGCCCCTGCGGGGGTAGGCATGACCTCATGACCTCCGCCGAAGCCTCCGCTCAGCCACGCCCGGCCGGGGCCGCCCCCACGGCCAGCTACCGGCTCCAGCTCCAGCCGGGCTTCACCCTGCGGGACGCCGAGCGCGCGGTGCCGTACCTGGCCGCGCTCGGCGTCTCGCATCTGCACCTGTCCCCGCTGCTGGCCGCCGTCCCCGGCTCCACGCACGGGTACGACACCGTCGACCACGGCCGGATCAGCGAGCAGCTCGGCGGCGAACCCGCCCTGCGCGCGCTCGCCGCCGAAGCCCGCCGGCACGGACTGCGGCTGATCGCGGACGTCGTCCCCAACCACATGGCGCTGCCGGTGCCCGAGCAGCTCAACCAGCCGCTCTGGCAGGTGCTCCGGGACGGCCCCGACTCGCCGTACGCGCCCTGGTTCGACATCGACTGGACGTCCCAGCCGGGCCCCTGGGACGCCCCGGAGCGCGGGCGGCTGCTGCTGCCGCTGCTCGGCGGGCGCCTCGGCGAGGTGCTCGGGGAGCTCGCGGTCGACGGCGAGGTGCTGCGCTACCACGACCACGCCTTCCCGCTGCGTCCCGGCACCGCCGGGCTGCCGTTGCCGGAGCTGCTGGCCCGCCAGTGGTACCGGCTGGCCTGGTGGGAGCTGGCCGGCAGCGAGCTGAACTACCGCCGGTTCTTCACCGTCAACGAGCTGATCGCGGTGCGGGTCGAGGTGCCCGAGGTGTTCGAGGCGACGCACCGGACGCTGCTGCGGCTGCACGCCGACGGCGTGCTGGACGGCTTCCGGATCGACCACCCGGACGGCCTGGCCGACCCGCTCGGGTACCTGCGGCGGCTGGCGGCGGCCACCGGCGGGGCCTACACCGTGGTGGAGAAGATCCTCACCGGACCGGAGCGGCTGCCCGCGGACTGGCCCTGCGCGGGCACCACCGGGTACGACGCGCTGCGCCGGATCGACGGGGTCCTCACCGACCACCTGGGCGCCGAGCGGCTGGTCGCCGCGTACCGGCACGACACGGGCGCCGGGTCCGCGTCGGAGGCCGCCCGGCAGGGCCGGGCCGAGCTGACCGCCCCGCACGGCGAGCTGGCCGCCGAGGTGGACCGGCTGGTCCGGCTCGCCCGGCGGATCTGTGCCGCCGAACCCGCGCTGGCCGACCACGCCGCGCCGGACCTGCGGGAGGCGCTGGGCGAGCTGCTGACGGCGTACCCGGTCTACCGGCCGTACGTCCGGCCGGGCGAGCCCGCGCCGCCGGAGGCCGTCGCGGACGTCGAGGCGGCGCTGCCCGGGGGCGGCGCCACCGGCGAGCTGGTCCGCGGCCTGGCGCTCGGGCGGCTGGGGCGCAGCGCGGCCAAGGACGAGTTCTGCGCCCGGTTCGGCCAGACCGCCTCGGCCGTCGCCGCGAAGGGGGTCGAGGACACCGCGTTCTACCGCTGGAACGCGCTGCTCAGCCTGAACGAGGTGGGCGGCGACCCGGGCCACCCGGGGGTGCGGCCCGCCGACTTCCACCACTGGTGCGGCTACCTCCAGGAGAGCTGGCCGCACTCCATGACGGCGCTCTCCACCCACGACACCAAGCGCAGCGCGGACGCCCGCGCCCGGCTCGCCGTGCTGGCCGAGCTGCCGGAGCGCTGGGCCGCCGAGTGCGCGGCCTGGATGACGGCGGCCGGCCCGTGCCCGGACCGCGGCTCGGCCTGGCTGCTGTGGCAGACCCTGATCGCGGCCTGGCCGGTCGGCCCGGACCGGCTGGTGGCCACCGTGCTGAAGTCGGCCCGCGAGGCCAAGCAGCGGACCTCCTGGACGGCCCCGGACGAGCGCTTCGAACACGCCCTGGCCGACTACGCGCGCGGGGTGGCGGCCAACCCCGGGCTCCACCCGAGGATCGACGGCTTCGTGCGCACCCTCGCCCCCTACGCCCGCAGCAACAGCCTGGCGGCGGCGCTGCTGCACCTGACCGTGCCGGGTGTGCCGGACCTGTACCAGGGCAGTGAGGAGCCGCTCCACACCCTGGTCGACCCGGACAACCGGGCGCCGGTGGACCTGGGCGCGCTCGCCGTCCGGCTGACGGACTCGCCGGTGGACCGGTCCGGCGACCTGGCCCGCGAGAAGCTCCACCTCACCACCACGGCGCTGCACCTGCGCCGCACGTTCGGCCCGTACCGGCCGCTGGCGGCCGAGGGGCCGGCCGCCGCGCACCTGCTGGCCTTCGAGCGCGGCCCCCGGGTGATCAGCGCGGTGACCAGGCTGCCGTACGGGCTGGAGCACTCCGGCGGCTGGCGCGGCACGGTGCTGGAGCTGCCCGCCGGGCGGTGGACGGACCAGCTGACGCGGCGTACGTTCGGCGCCGGCCCGCTCCAGCTGGGGGCCCTGTTCGAGCACCTCCCGGTGGCGCTGCTGACGGAGGGCCCGTGACGGACTACCAGGTGTGGGCGCCGGCGGCCGACCGGGTCGAGGTGGAGGTGGCGGGCTCGGTGTACCGGATGAGCCCGTCCGAGGGCCGTCCCGGCTGGTGGCGGGCCGAGGCACCGGCAGGTGACTACGGCTTCCGCCTGGACGGCGGCCCGCCGCTGCCGGACCCGCGCTCGCCGCGCCAGCCGTACGGACCGGACGGCCTGAGCCGGGCGGTCGACCACGCGGCCTTCGCCTGGTCGGACGTCGGGTGGCACGGAAGGGCGCTGCCGGGCGGCGTGCTGTACGAACTGCACGTCGGCACCTTCACCCCGGCCGGGACCTTCGACGCGGCCGCCGAGCGGCTCGACCACCTGGTCGGGCTCGGCGTGGACTTCGTCGAGTTGATGCCGGTCTGCCCGTTCTCCGGCCGGCACGGCTGGGGCTACGACGGGGTGTCGCTCTGGGCGGTGCACGAGCCGTACGGCGGACCGGAGGGGCTGAAGCGCTTCGTGGACGCGGCCCACCGCAAGGGGCTCGGCGTGGTGCTGGACGTGGTGCACAACCACCTGGGCCCGTCCGGCAACTACCTGCCCGCCTTCGGCCCGTACTTCACCGACCGGCACCGGACGCCCTGGGGTTCGGCGGTCAACCTGGACGCGCCGGGCTCGGACGAGGTGCGGGCGTACCTGATCGGCAGTGCGCTGGCCTGGCTGCGGGACTACCGGATCGACGGGCTGCGGCTGGACGCGGTGCACGCGCTCGCGGACGACCGGGCGGTGCACTTCCTGGAGGAACTGTCGGCCGCCGTCGACACGTTGGCGGTGGCGACCGGCCGGCCGCTGTTCCTGGTCGGCGAGTCCGATCTCAACGACCCGCGTACCACCGCCCCCCGGCAGGCGGGCGGCCACGGGCTGGCCGCGCAGTGGAGCGACGACTTCCACCACGCCCTGCACGCGCTGCTGACCGGCGAGTCCCAGGGCTACTACGCCGACTTCGCCGAGCGTCCGCTCGCCGCGGTGGCCAAGACGCTGACCCGGGGGTTCTTCCACGACGGGTCCTGGTCGTCGTTCCGGGGCCGCACCCACGGGCGCCCCTTCCCCGCCGGGTACGGACACCGGCTGCTGGGCTACCTGCAGACCCACGACCAGGTGGGCAACCGGGCCACCGGCGACCGGCTCTCCGCCGCGCTGCCGCCCGGCCGGCTCGCCGCCGGGGCGGCGCTGGTGCTCACCTCGCCGTTCACCCCGATGCTGTTCATGGGCGAGGAGTGGGGCGCGGGCACGCCCTGGCAGTACTTCACCAGCCACACCGACCCGCAGCTGGCCGAGGCCGTCCGGCAGGGGCGGCGGCGGGAGTTCACCGGGCACGGCTGGACGGCGGAGGAGATCCCCGATCCGCAGGCCCCCGGCACGGTACTCGCCTCGACCCTGGACTGGACCGAACCGGCCCGCGAGCCGCACGCCGCACTGCTCGACTGGTACCGCAGGCTGCTCCGGCTGCGGCGGTCCTGCCCCGAGCTCGCCGACCCGGACCTCGCGGCCGTCCGGGTCGAGTCCGACGAGGAGCAGCACCTGCTGGTGGTGCACCGGGGGCCCTACCGCGTGGTGGTCCGGCTCGACGGCGACGCCCCGCTCGCGGTGCGGCTGGACCGGCCGTACGCGCGGACCCTCGCGCTGTTCGGCGACGCCTGGCCCTCCTCGGCCGAACGCGAGCTCTTCCTCGCGCCGGACTCGGTGGCCGTGGTGCGGGTGGAGACGGAGCCCCGGCAGGGCGCGCGGCCCGACCCCGGCGCCGGGCCTCACCCGAGGTAACCGGCGATCCGCTCGCGCAGGCCGGGCGCGTCCAGGCCGTAGGCGGCGAGGTGCTCGGCGACGGTGCCGTAGTGCCGGTGCTCCTCGCGCGGCACACCGAGGCCCAGCACCCGGTGCGGAAGGTCGGCGAGGGCGTCGTGCGCCTCGTTGTTGGAGGTGCCCGCGAGGTAGGGCTCGACCAGCACCACGTCGGCGCGCCCGCCGAGGGCCGCGCGCAGCCCGGCGGCGTCGAACGGCCGGACGGTGGCGGCGTACAGCACGGTGACGTCCAGGCCCTCGGTGGCGGCCAGCACCGCGTCGAGCATCGGGCCGACGGCGAGCACCACCCCGCCCGTGCCCTGCCGGACGGTCAGGAACCGGCCCGGTGCGACCGGCAGCGCCTCGGCGTTCTGGTGGCCCGAGAGGCGCAGGTACACCTTGCCGTCCCCGTCGGCGGCGGCGTGCCGCAGCAGCGCCTCGGCCTCGTCGGGGTGGCCGGGCACGTGCACCGTCCAGCCGGGCAGGGTGTCGAGCAGCGCGACGTCCCCGGGTGCCATGTGGGTCCGGCCGCCGGCCGGCCAGTCGTACGAGCCGGAGGCGCTGACCAGCACGGCGCCGACGCCCTGGTGGCCGAGGTCCAGCTTGACCTGCTCGAAGGGGCGCTCGACCAGGAAGCTGGCGAAGGTGTGCGCGATCGGGCGCATCCCGGTCAGCGCGAGCCCGCCGGCGGCGCCGATCAGCAGCTGCTCCCGGATACCGACGTTGATCACCCGGTCGGGGTGCCGCTCGGCGGCCGGGGCGAAGCCCGCGGCGCTGATGTCGGCGAGCACCACGGCGAGCCGGGGGTCGTGGTCGAGCAGGTCGGCGGTGGTGGCGATGAAGCGGTCGCGCATGGTGTCCATCAGGGAGCCTCTCGGGTCTCTTCTTCGGGGTGCGGGTTCAGGAGTTCTTGGGCTCGACGCGGGCGACCACGGCGTGCGGGCGGCCGGGGTGCGGCGCGGTGTACGCCGCGTACAGCGCCTCGTGGTCGCGGCCGTCGACGGTCGCGGTGGACCAGCCCTCCGTCTCGAAGCGGGCGGCGATGCCGCCGCGCCAGCCGTGCGTCGCGGAGGAGTTGTCGATGGCCACCACGTGCAGCCGGTCCAGTCCGGCGGCGCCGGCGAAGGCGACCGCCTCGTGGTTGCTGCCCTCGTCGAACTCGGCGTCGCCGATCAGCACCCAGACCGCCGGGTCGGTCAGCCCCTGGGCACGCAGCCCGAGCGCACTGCCCACCGCCAGCGGCAGGCCGTGCCCGAGCGAGCCGGAGCCGATCTCGGCGCCGGGCACGAGCAGCCGGTCCGGGTGGTGGCCGAGCGGGGAGTGGTAGGAGCCGAAGCTCGGCAGCAGGTGCGGGGAGAGGAAGCCCTTGGCCGCCAGTACGGAGTAGTAGGCCATCGGGCCGTGGCCCTTGGAGAGCAGGAAGCGGTCCCGGTCCTGGTCCCGGAGGGTCTCGGGGCTGACCCGCAGGACCCGGTCGTACAGCACCCAGAGCGCGTCGAGGGTCGAGGTGGCGGCGGCGGTGTGCTTCTCGGCGCCGGTCATCAGGGACATCAGCCGGGGCAGGTCCGCGAAGCCGGACTGCTCCGGCCGCTCGGAGTGGCCGGCCCGGCCGGGCCGGCCGGACTGCTGGGGGGTGATCGCTGCGGTGGTCATGGGAGTAGCGTGCAACTTGAAGCCGACTTCAAGTCAAGCGCTATCCTTACGGCCCGTGACACTCTCCCGGCACGACCTCCTCACCATCGGCCAGCTCGCCGAGCGCAGCGGTCTGGCGACCTCGGCGCTGCGCTACTACGAGAAGGTCGGGCTGATCCACGCGACCCGGACGGCGGGCGGGCAGCGCCGCTTCGAACGGGCCAGCCTGCGGCGGGTGGCCTTCGTCCGGGCCGCCCAGCGGGTCGGGCTCTCGCTGGACGAGGCCCGCGCCGCGCTCGACCGGCTGCCGCAGGACCGGGCGCCGAGCACCGGCGAGTGGAGCGGGGCCGCCGCCGCCTGGCAGCACCGGATCGACCAGCAGATCGAGGAACTGGAGCGCCTGAAGCGGAAGTTGACGGGCTGCATCGGCTGCGGCTGCCTCTCGATCTCCCGCTGCGCGCTCTACAACACCGATGACCGGGCGGGCATGGCGGGCCCGGGCGCGCGCTATCTGCTCACCCGTGAACCGACCACCGGTCCCGAGTCCCGTCCACCGGCCGGTTGATTGACCTATGCTGCCTGGCGAACCTGTCGAACGCTCCGGGGGGAAGACCGACATGACCAGCCGTCATACCGAACACCAGTACGTATCACTGGACTGGATGGGCGTGGGGGCCGAGGGGCAGAACCCCGCCGACCTCCACCCCGAGGTGCCGCACCCGGCCCGGATGTACGACTACTTCCTCGGCGGCAAGGACAACTTCCCCGCCGACCGCGCCGCCGCCGAGCAGGTGATGGCGATCAGCCCGATGGTCCGGATCAGCGCACTCGCCAACCGGGCCTTCCTGCAGCGCGCCGTCCGGTACCTCGCCGAGCTGGGCGTCGGGCAGTTCCTGGACATCGGCACCGGCATCCCCACCGCCGGCAACACCCACGAGGTGGCCCGTCGGGTCAACCCCGACTCCCGGGTCGCCTACCTGGACAACGACCCGATCGTGCTGGTGCACAGCCGCGCGCTGCTCGCGGGCGCCGGCCACGGCAGCGCCACCGTCGTCCAGGGCGACCTGCGCGACCCGGCCGCCATCCTGGCCGACCCGCAGATCCGCGAGGTGCTGGACCTCGGGCAGCCCGTCGCCCTGCTGCTCTTCGCCGTCCTGCACTTCATCGACGACCGCGACGACCCGTACGGGCTGGTCCGCCACCTGGTCGACGCGCTGCCCTCCGGCAGCTACCTGGCGCTCTCGCACGGCACCGCCGACTTCCTCTCCCCCGCCGACGCGGCCAAGGGCCCGGCCGTCTACCGCAGCGCCACCGCGCAGCTCACGATGCGCAGCCGCGAGCAGGTGCTGCGCTTCTTCGACGGCCTCGAACTGACCGACCCCGGCCTGGTCACCGCCCCGCTCTGGCGCCCCGACCAGCCGGCCCGGCCGACCGACGCCGAGACCGCCGTCTGGGTCGGCCTCGCCCGCAAGCCGTAGCCAGAGGCGCCGGGGCGCTCCGGCGCCTCTGCCAGGATGTCCGGTATGGCACACATCGGGCTCACCACACTCCTCGTCCGCGACTACGACGAGGCGATCGCCTTCTACGTCGGCGCCGTCGGCTTCGAGCTGCGCGAGGACTCCCCGCGCGGCGACGGCGGCCGCTGGGTGGTCGTCGCCCCGCGCGGCTCGCGGGAGACCGGGCTGCTGCTCGCCCGGCCCGGCCGGCCCGAGCAGGTGGCCAGGATCGGCGACCAGACCGGCGGCCGGGTCGGGCTGTTCCTGAACACCGAGGACTTCGCGGGCGACCACCGGCGGATGACCGAGGCCGGGGTGGTCTTCCTGGAGGAGCCCCGCCACGAGGCGTACGGCTCGGTCGCGGTCTTCACCGACCTGTACGGCAACCGGTGGGACCTGATCCAGCCGAAGGCCTGACACACCGTCGGCACGGTCGTAGAGTTCAGCCCCGGGATCCGAGGGGGGTGTGCCGTGCAACTGCCGAGTGCCAGGATCACGTTGGTGCGCGGCCGGCTGCTCGCGCTCTGTCTGCTGGTCGTCGCCCTGGGCAACCCCTGGTTCCAGCGGACGGTGCGCCCCGAGCGCGCCTCGGACCCGACCGACGCCTGGCTGCGCCAGATCCTGGCCGTCCCCGGGTGGCACCCGACGCTCGCGATGCCCCGGCCCGTCGCCCCCGTGTTCGACTGGACGGCCGACGTCGGCCTGCTCGTACTGCTGGGCTCGGTCGTCCTGCTGGTGCCGTACCTGGTACTCGGCGCCGCGCCGGGGCCGGCCCGCTGGGCCGCGGCGCTCGGCACCGGCGTGCTGGCGGGCGTCCTCTCCGACCTGGCGAGCTTGGCGGTCGTGCTCCGGTTCGGGCACCTCGGACTGTCGGCCGACTCCCTGCTCCAGCAGACGGTGTATCCGTCCGCCGCCTTCGGCGCACTGCTCGGCCTCGCCACCGGGATCGCCTTCGCCGTCCCGCCGACCGGCGCCGTCGCCCGGCCCGCGCGCCCCCGAACCCGCGAACGGAGCCCCGCCATCGCTCAGCAGCACGCCGGACCGGCCGAGCTCGGCAGCGTCCCCGGCGACGTCACCCGCTACCTCTGCGCCGCCGCCTACCTCGACCCGGCCTTCGCCGACCAGGTGGTCGAGGAGCTCCTCGCGGACGAGTTCGGCGCCGTCGCACCGTCCCCGGGCGTCGACCTGGTACCGGTCGCCCGGCACTGCCTGACCGCCCGCCTGCTCCGCCACCGGCGCGACCGCCGGCTGGCCCTGGTGCTCGGCACCCTGCTGCTCATCGCCCCGCTCTGGCTGCTGCTCTGCCGGCCGGCGCTCGCCCTGCTCGGCCGCGCGGGCCGGGACCGCTCCCGCTACCGGGCCACCCGGGGGCGCGACCACAGCGACAGCACGACGGTGTTCTGGCGGGTCGGCGCCACCGGCCTGACCCTGTTCCTGACGGCCACCCTGATCGCCGTCCTGCTCACCGCGCCCTCGCTGCCCGGCCCCGTCCGGTGGCTGACCGGCTCCTACCTGTACGGGATCCCCGCGCTGGCCGCCGTGATCGCCGGGGTCGCGTACGCCTACCTGGTCGTGCTGCGCCACGAGGCGGACACGGACGCCCGGTTGCGGTCCGGGCTGCGCCGCGCGGTCTTCTCCCCGGGCGCCGTCCCGAAACCCGCCCCCGCCGACCCCTGGATCGAAGAGCGCCTGGCGGTGATCGCCGACACCCAGCAGGGCAACGTCACGGTCTACAGCGGCTACACGCCGTTCCTCGGCTACACGAACCCGGAGTTCAGCCGGCGGCTGTCCGTCCCGCTGCTGCCACCCGTCCGGCCGCACGACCGGCGGAACCGCACCGTGCAGGAGTTCGACACCTGGCAGCTGCTGACCCGGATCCGGGAGCGGCTGACCGCCCTCGCGGCCGCACCGGACGGCCACGACGGGACCGCCCTGGCCGGCCTCCTGCTGGAGGACCGGGTGTTCGTCAACGGCGCCACCCTCAAGGGGGACGGCCGCTTCCTGAGCGGCGACCGGCTGACCCCGGCCACCCGGCTGACCGCCGACCAGGTCCGGGAGATCGCCCTGCACCCGACCGGGACCGTCCGCCACTACCTGGCCGCGCACCTGCCGCTCTGGGGCGACGACGTGGTGCCGAGCATGTTCCTGCACCTGTCGACGACCGGACGGACCCTGCACATCGACTGCACGGCCCACGGGCTCGGGCCGGTCCACCGGCGCTACCACCAGGTGGACTCGCTGCCGGCCCACAGCACCGACGAGCGCCGCCGCCGGCTCCTGCTGGCCGCCCTCCAGGAGACCGGCCGGGCCCTGTTCGGCGCACCGGCCGCGGCCGGCCGGCACCGCACCGCGGAGAAGCGCAGGTCCGAACGGCTGCTCCGGGAGCACCTCGCCTTCGAGGAGGACCCGGCCTTCGACTACGGCGCCCGGTCGAGCGTCCGGACCGCCGCGCTGAGCCCCGACTACCAGAACTACTTCCAGGTGGTGGACGCCAACCGGATCCTCTCCGCGCTCTACCGCCACATGCTGGCCGCCATCCGGGACTTCCTCGACGAACACGGCGTCGACACCGTCGACTTCCGCGCCCAGCAGCAGACGATCCTCAACAACGGCATCCTCCAGCAGGGCGGCGTCAGCCACGTCGGCAACCAGGCCGTCGGCACCGGCGCCGTCGCCACCCAGACCGCTCAGAGCTGAGGAGTGTGACCCCGTGACAGCCGAACACCCGCAGGGCTTCCCCGTGAACAACGGCGTGCAGCAGTCCGGCGGCCACAGCCAGGTCGGCAACCAGGCCGTCGGCGCCGGCGCCCGGGCCGTCGCCGGCAACGTGGGCTTCCAGACCGCGCTGCCCGCACAGCAGGCCGGCCCCGCCGAACTGATCGCCCTGATAGAGCGGTTGCTCACCGAGCACCGGGACGCGCTCCCCGACCAGTCCGGCACCCAGGTGGAACTACGCCGGCTGCGCGAGGAGTTGGACGAGGCGGAGCCGCAACCGGGCGTGCTCCGGCGGGCGTTGGAGCGCCTGACGGACTTCGTCGCGCCGGTCGCCCCCCTGGTCGTCGCCGTCGGCCAGCTGGCGCAGGCGCTGAACGGCTGACGCCAGGCCCTACCGGCGCCCCTTCAGCTGCTCCCAGACCTCGCGGACCCGGGCGTCCAGCTCCTCGGGCGTCCCGCCGTTGTCGATCACCAGGTCGGCGATCGACAGACGGTCCTCGCGGGTCGCCTGGGCGGCCATCCGCGCCTTCGCCTCGGCCTCGGCCATGCCGCGCAGCCGCACCAGCCGGTCCAGCCGGACCTCGTCCTCGGCGTCCACCACGACCACCAGGTCGTAGAGCGGGGCGAGCCCGTTCTCGGCGAGCAGCGGGACGTCGTGCACCACGAGGTCGTCCGGCCCGGCGGCGGCCTCCAGCTCGGCGGAGCGGGCCCGCACCAGCGGGTGGACGATGGCGTTCAGGGCAGCCAGCCGCTCCGGGTCCGCGAAGACCACGGCGCCCAGCGCCGGGCGGTCGAGGGTACCGTCCGCCCGCAGGACGTCCGGGCCGAACTCCGCCGCCACCGCGCGCAGGCCGTCCGTACCGGCGGCCACCACCTCACGGGCGATCAGGTCGGAGTCCACGATCACCGCGCCCAGCGCCGCCAGTCGCCCCGAGACCACGCTCTTGCCCGCGCCGATCCCGCCCGTCAGTCCGATCCTCAGCATGGCGCCAGGCTACCGGTCGCCCCCGGCCCGGCCCTCGGCCGGGCCCCGAGGACAACGCCACGCGAACATCTGGCGGCGCCCCGGCGAACAGTACCTCCGCCCACCGGTTACCGGACTCCTGACCTCCGGTAACGCCGGTTAGGGTGCCGGTCAGGCCCCCGCACCTGACCGATCGGAGCTCCCCCATGTCCAGCCGCTGGCCCGTCGGACCCCGCCGCGTCCTGGTCGTCGGTATCGACGGCGTCCGCCTCGACCTGCTGCCGGAGCTGCGCACCCCGCACCTGGACTCGTTCGCGGCCGAGGGCTTCCTCGCCCCCGTCCAGGTGGACGAGGCGACCCCGACCATGTCGGGCCCGTGCTGGGCCACCATCACCACCGGCGTCGGCGTCGCCAAGCACGGCGTGCTCGGCAACCACCTCGGCGGCAACCGGCTGGACGTCTTCCCGGACTTCACCACCCGGCTGGCCGCCGTGCACGGCCGGCGGACCTTCGCGGCCGGCGGCTGGGAGCCGCTCTTCCTGGCCCGCAGCGGCGGCCCGCTCTTCGCCGCACCCGGCCGGCTCTCGTACATCGCCCCGCTGGAGGACACGCCCGAGGCGTGGGAGGTCTGCGACGAGCGGGTGACGGCCGAGGCCGCGTACGTGCTGGGCAGCAGCGACGACGACCCGCAGGCGTCCTTCGTCTACCTCGGCGCGGTGGACGAGACCGCCCACTTCCTCGGCTGTGGCGAGGAGTACCGCCGTTCGATCGAGACCGCCGACCAGCGGCTCGGCCGCCTGCTCGCGGCCGTCCGCAGCCGGCCCGGCTACGCCGGGGAGGAGTGGACGGTCATCGTCGTCACCGACCACGGCCACCTCGACCAGGGCGGCCACGGCGGCCGCACCGACCTGGAGCGGACGGCCTGGATCGCGGCGAGCGGGCCCGGCATCACCCCGGGCGCGCCCGTCGCCCCCCTGCACCACACCGATGTCGCCGCGCACGTCTACGCGGCGCTGGAGATCGTCCCGGACCCGCACTGGACGCTCGACGGCCGCCCGTTCCGGCCGGCCGCCGAGCCCGCACGGGCCCTGGTCAGCAGTGCGGTGCCGGTGTGACGCGTGCGGTGACGGGCACCGGCTCGGGCTCCTCGGAGGCCGCGTCGTAGACCGTCACGCCCGCCTTGACGGTCTCCTCGACGGTGAGGTCCTTGATCGCCTTCGAGGGGACCAGCAGCGGGTTGTCGCTGAGGACGACCAGGTCGGCGAGCTTGCCCACCTCGATGCTGCCCTTGTCGTCCTGCTCGAAGTACTGGTGGGCGGCGTTGATCGTGAGGGACTTCAGCGCGTCCAGGGCCGACACCCGCTGGTGCCGCCCCAGCACGTGACCCGAGCGGGTGACCCGGGTGACCTGGCTGGACAGGATGGCGATCGAGTTGGGCAGCGCCACGGGGGCGTCGTGGTGCGAGGTGTAGACCAGGCCCCGGTCCAGCGCCCAGCGGGCCGGGGAGATCTCCGCCGCGCGTGCCTTGCCGAGCACGGTCTCGCGGTACCAGTCACCCCAGTAATAGGTGTGCATGGAGAAGAACGACGGGATGACGCCCAGCTCGGCGAACGCGTCGAGCTGGTCCGCGCGAGCGGTCTGGGCGTGGATCGCGACCGGCCGGCGGTCGGCGGGCCCGGGCTCGGGCTCGGCCCCGGACTCGGACTCGGCCGTGACCGTCCGTAGGGCTCCGACGAACTGGTCGATGGCCGCGTCGCCGTTGACGTGCGCGATGACCTGCCAGTCGTTCTCGAACCCGGCCCGCAGCTGGGCCAGGGCGGTTTCGTCCTCGATCGCGCGGTAGCCGCGGTAGCCCTCGTCCGTGCCGTCCGGCCGGGTCTTGTACGGCTCGGTGAGCCAGGCGGTCCGGCCCTGCGGCGAGCCGTCCAGCACCATCTTGATCCCGCCCGCCCGCAGACCCCGGACGTACTCCCGGCCGGCCCGGACCCGCTCCGGCTCCGCGACCGCCTCGCCCGCCTTCACGTAGACGACCACGTCGGCGGGGAGGCCGCCGGGGTACTCCGCGGCGGCCTCCCGCATGGCGTCCAGGACGTCCAGCGAGGCGGCGCCCTCCTGCACGGTGGTGAAGCCGAAACGCGCGGCGGCCCGCAGCCCCTTGAACAGGAACTGCCCGACGTCCGACGGGTCCATCCCGTCGATCGCCAGACCTGAGGCGGGGAGGAACGCCGACTCCTCCAGCACGCCGTCGGGCACCCCGTACGGCCGCACGAGAGCGGACTCCCGCCGGATCACGCCACCGGCCGGGTCGGGGGTGCCCGGGCCGTAGCCCAGGAGTTCGAGCCCCTTGCTGTTGACCGCCCCCAGGTGGAACGACTGGTGGATCGCCAGCACCGGCCGCTCGGTGGACACCTCGTCCAGGTCCGCGCGGGTGGGGTGCTTCCGCCCGTCCAGCATGGAGTCGTCGTACCCGAAACCGATGATCCACTCGGACCGCAGGCCGACCGGGCTGTCCGCGAACTCGCGCAGCTTCTGCCGCAGCGAGTCGAGGTCGGTGACGTCACCGTCGGGCTCGGCCAGCAGATTGGCGATCGTGGCCTGCAGGCCGGTGCCGGTCAGATGGCCGTGGGCGTCGATGAAACCGGGCAGCAGCGTACGGCCCTGGAGATCCCGCAGCACCGTCCCGTCGCCCTGCCAGTCCGCGAACGCCCGGGAACGGTCGCCGACGAAGACGATCCTGCCGTCCTTGACCGCCACCGCCTCCGGCGCGAGCTCGGACTCCTCCGCCGCCACGGTCACGATCTCACCGCCGAAGAAGATGACATCGGCGTCGCCGGACGCCGTTCCGCCTGGAGGATCCATTGCCATGACTGGCCACCTGCCTCTGTGCGTCGATCACCCAAAGTGCCGGTTCGCATACTCTCAGAAGCGGGCGGCCCCGTCCATGACGCCCCCGAAGCGGACCGGGGGCCGGCTACCCGAGGTCGAGCTGCTCACCCGGAGACGGCTGGTGGAACTGTGCCCCGGTGCCCGGTCCGCCGTCGCCGAGGAGGCGGCCGTGGACGAGTTGCCCGACGTCGCTGAGGACCGCCTCGTGGATGGCGACGGCCCGCTGCGGGGCGGCCTCGCGGACGTAGTCGATCAGCTCGGAGACCTTGGACCACGGAGCGGCGATCGGCAGCAGCAGCGTCTCGACCGGGTGCGGCGGCAGGGTCAGCGCGTCGCCGGGGTGGAACAGCTTCCCGTCCAGCAGGAAGCCGATGTTGCCGACCCGGGGGATGTCGGGGTGGATGACGGCGTGCCACTCGCCGTGCACGCTCACCCCGAGGCCGTTGATGTCGAAGGCGTCGCCCTCCCCCACCACCGTGACCCGGGCGCCGAGCCCGTCCAGCTGCCCCGCGACCGCGCTGTTGGTCCAGATCCGCAGGCCCGGGTGGGCCTCGGCGGCGGCGCGCAGCCGGTCCTCGACGAAGTGGTCCATGTGCTCGTGCGTGATCAGCACCGCGTCCGCGCCCGTGAGGGCCTCGGCGTCGGTGAACATCCCGGGGTCGATGACGACGGTGGTGCCGTCCTGCTCGATGCGGACGCAGGCGTGTCCGAACTTGGTGAGTCGCATGGGCAAAACAGTACAGCAATGCTGTATTGATTGCGGGTACGATCGTCCCATGACCGACGAACTGGACCCGCTGGAGCTGGCAGCCGAACTGCGCCTCGCCATCGGCACCCTGGTACGCCGCCTCCGGGCGGACGACGAGCTGCCGCAGAACCAGGCCGCGGTGCTCGGCCGGCTGGTCCGCGAAGGCCCCTGCACCACCAGCGAGCTGGCCGGCCTCCAGCGCGTCCGGCACCAGTCGATGGCCCGCACGGTGGCCCTGCTCACCGAAGCCGGACTGGTCGAGCAGCAACCCCACGCCACCGACGGCCGCAAACTCGTGATTACGGCCACCGACTCCGGCGTCCACGCCCTGCACGAACAGCGCGCCCGCCGCGAGGGCACCATCGCGGCGGCCATCACCGAACGCCTCACCCCGGCGGAACAACGGCAACTTCGCGACACCGTCATTCTTCTCGCCAAACTCAGCCGCTGAGACCCCGGGGCGGCAACCGTGCACTATCCAGGGGCGCGGGGAACTGCGCGAAGCGGAAGGCACCCCACCGTCACTCCCGATTCGCGCAGTTCCCCGCGCCCCTGGGGGCCCTACCCCACACGCCCCCGCGAAGGCGCCGCGCTCCGCCAAGCGGGTGACCAGCGCGTTCCTTCGCGGCCGCAGCCGCGTTGTGCAGGGCGTTCCACCCCGCCCCCGAAGGGAACCCCGTGACCACGGTCCGCAACACACTGCTCGTCGCCGCCGCCCTCTGCGGCCTGATGTTCGCCGCCGCCGGCAGCGCCTCCGCCTGCAGCGCCCTGGACGGCATCGCCGGGCTCGCCCCCGGATTCGGGAACTCCTGCGTCAGTCGCTGACGGCCACCAGCGGCCGGTCCCGCTCGGCGCGCTGCGCCGGAACGGTGGCGGTGGCAGCCGCGATCGGCGGCAGCGCCACGTGCTCGGTCAGGCCGATCCTTCGGTGCAGCCGCCGCAGCGGGGCCGGCGCCCACCAGTTGAACTCGCCGAACAGCGTCATCGCCGCCGGGACGAGCAGGCACCGCACCAGCGTGGCGTCCACCGCGACGGCGACCGCCAGGGCGATCCCCATCTGTTTGACCATCAGCATGTCCCCGGCGGCGAACCCGGCGAAGACGATCACCATCAGCAGCGCCGCCGAGGTGATGATCCGGCCGCTGCGCTGGAGCCCCAGCTCCACCGAGCGGGTACAGCTGTACCCCTGGTCCCGGAGTTCCTTGATCCGGGACAACAGGAAGACCTCGTAGTCCATCGACAGCCCGAACGCGAAGGCGAACACCAGCACCGGGATGAAGGTCTCCAGCCCGCCGGTCGGGCTGAACCCGAGCAGTCCGCTGAACCAGCCGTCCTGGAAGACCAGGGTGAGCGCACCGAGCGAGGCGCCGAGCGAGAGCAGGTTCATCAGCAGGGCCTTGACCGGCATCACCACCGAGCCGGTCATCAGGAACAGCAGGATCAGCGTCCCGGCCGCAACCAGGCCGAGCGCCCACGGACCCCGGTTCATCAGTTCGTGCTGGAAGTCGACCACGGACGCGGCGCCGCCGGTCACGTAGGTCCGCAGCCCGCCCCGGTCGGCCCGCAGCTCGTTCACCACGGACTTGGCCGCGCCGCCCTGCGGGTCGCCCTTGACCAGCACGTCGACGGTGCTCACCCGGTCACTGACCGGGGACACCGCCCGTACCCCGCTGACGCCCGGCAGCTTCGCCACCACGGTGTCCGCGTACGACTGCGCCGCCGCCTGCCCGGCCTGCACCACCACGGTGACGGGCGCGGGCGCGGCCTGCGGGAAGCGGTGGTCGATCGTCTCGGCGACCTGCCGGCCGGCCGAGGAGGCGGGCAGCACCGAGGCGCCGGAGTTGCGCATCTGGGCACTCGCGAACGGCGCGCCGGCCGCCACCAGCAGCGCCGTGCAGACTAGTGCCACCGGCACCGCGCGCTTGCGGACCCGCCGCACGGTACGGGCGAAGAAGCCCTCGTCCGGCACCGGCGCGGTCGGCGCCTTGATCCGGTGCCCGGCGAAACCGAGCAGCGCGGGGATCAGCGTCAGCGCGGCGGCGACGGCGATCACCACCACGCTCACCCCGGCCGCCGCGACGGCGCCGAGCACGGGGTTGGTGAAGACGAACAGGCCGCTCAGCGCGACCGCGACGGTCAGCCCCGAGAAGGCGACCGTCCGCCCGGCGGTCGCGGCGGTGCGTTCGACCGCCGCCGCGATGTCCGCGCCGTGGCCGCGCTCCTCGCGGAACCGGTTGACCATCAGCAGCGCGTAGTCGATCGAGAGCCCGAGACCCAGCACGGTCGCGATCGGCAGCACGCTGGTGTCGATCGACATGATCTGGCTGAACCCGAACATCGCCAGCAGCGCCCCGCCGACCGAGGCCACCGCCCCGATCACCGGCAGGCTCGCCGCGGCCAGCCCGCCGAACACCAGCACCATCACGACCAGGGTGAGCGGCAGGGTGACGATCTCGCCGAACTTGGTATCGCTCTGGGTCTGGTCCTTGACCTCCTGCTGGAGCACCAGGTCGCCGCCGACGGTGACGTGCGCGCCGTCCGCCTTGATCGAGTCCAGCCGGTCGGTGACGGCGGTCAGCTGCGCGTTCGTACTGTCGACGGCCATCCGGACGTCGACCAGGCTGGCCCGGCCGTCGGCGGCGGTCAGCGAGGGTCCGGCGCCGTAGGTGTCGGTGACGGCGGAGACGCCCGGGAGCTTCGCGATGTCGGCGGTGGCCTGGGTGACGGCCGCCCGGACGGCCTGGCCGTCCACCGGCGCGCCGTCCACGACGGCCGTGACACTGCCCAGGACCGGGTCGGCGGCCGCGACGACGGCGGATCCCCGGTCCGCCTCGGCGGAGGCGGAGGGCGCGCCGGCCACCGTGCCCTCGAAGACCCGCCCGCCGATCAGGACACCGAGCGCGAGCACCAGCACCCAGAACCCGACCACCCACCGCCGCCTGCGATGGCAGAACCGGCCGAGAGCGGCGAGACGCCCGGCGACCTGGGGAGCGGCGGCGGAGGCGGGTGCTACTGCGAGGGTATTGCGCATATGTGCGTAAGCCTTTCGGGCAGTTCCCTCCAAAGCTAGGCGTAAACGGACCAATCCCCTAGAGCCGTGCAGTGCGGCTCATATCACACGCAACCCGGGCACCATGACGCGGGCTTGTGCCTCAGGGGCGCGGGGAACTGCGCGAAACCGGAAGGCACAGACCGCTGCCTACCGCTTCGCGCAGTCTCCCGCGCCCCCAAGAAACCCCGGCGGAGCCGGAAACGCACGAAACCCCCCACCCGGAGACCCGGGTGGGGGGTTTCGTTCAGCCACTAACCCTCAGCGAGGGAGAGATCAGCTCTGGCCGCCGGCCAGCTTCTCGCGCAGAGCGGCGAGCGCCTCGTCCGAAGCGAGAGCGCCGGAGCCCTCGTCGCTGCTGGAGGAGTACGAGCCACCGGCGGCGGCGGCAACAGCGTCGCCACCCTCGGCAGCGGCCTCGGCGTCGGCCTCACGGCTCTTGATGACCTGGGCCTGGTGCGACTCGAAGCGCGACTGCGCCTCGGCGTACTGGGCCTCCCACGCCTCGCGCTGCTTCTCGAAGCCCTCGAGCCAGTCGTTGGCCTCGGGGTCGAAGCCCTCGGGGTAGATGTAGTTGCCCGCGTCGTCGTACGAGGCAGCCATGCCGTAGAGGGTCGGGTCGAACTCGGCCGTGGCCGCGTCCGCGCCCAGCGCCTCGTTGGCCTGCTTCAGCGACAGGCTGATGCGGCGACGCTCCAGGTCGATGTCGATGACCTTGACGAAGATCTCGTCGCCGACCTGGACGACCTGCTCCGGGATCTCCACGTGGCGCTCGGCCAGCTCGGAGATGTGGACCAGGCCCTCGATGCCCTCGTCGACGCGCACGAACGCACCGAACGGAACGAGCTTGGTGACCTTACCCGGGACGACCTGACCGATCTGGTGCGTCCGGGCGAACTGCTGCCACGGGTCCTCCTGGGTCGCCTTCAGCGACAGGGAGACGCGCTCGCGGTCCATGTCAACGTCGAGAACCTCGACGGTGACCTCCTGGCCGACCTCGACAACCTCGGACGGGTGGTCGATGTGCTTCCAGGACAGCTCGGAGACGTGGACGAGACCGTCGACGCCACCCAGGTCCACGAAGGCACCGAAGTTGACGATCGAGGAGACGACGCCGGAGCGCACCTGACCCTTCTGGAGGGTGGTGAGGAAGGTCTGGCGGACCTCGCTCTGGGTCTGCTCCAGCCAGGCACGGCGGGACAGGACCACGTTGTTGCGGTTCTTGTCCAGCTCGATGATCTTGGCCTCGAGCTCCTTGCCCACGTAGGGCTGGAGGTCGCGGACGCGGCGCATCTCGACCAGCGAGGCCGGGAGGAAGCCACGGAGGCCGATGTCGAGGATGAGACCACCCTTGACGACCTCGATGACGGTACCGGTGACGATCCCGTCCTCTTCCTTGATCTTCTCGATCGTGCCCCAGGCGCGCTCGTACTGCGCACGCTTCTTGGACAGGATCAGGCGACCCTCCTTGTCCTCCTTCTGGAGAACCAGGGCCTCGATGTTGTCACCAACCTTGACAACCTCGTGGGGATCAACGTCGTGCTTGATCGAGAGCTCGCGGGACGGGATAACGCCCTCGGTCTTGTAACCGATGTCGAGGAGAACCTCGTCACGGTCGACCTTCACGATGACGCCCTCAACGATGTCGCCATCGTTGAAGTACTTGATCGTCTCATCGATCGCCGCGAGGAAAGCCTCGGCGTCGCCGATGTCGTTGATCGCAACCTGCGGGGTGGTGCTGACAGAGGTGTCGGTCGTCATTAGGAAAAGGGCTCCGGTACGGACATGAAGTCGTAGGTAATGCCACGCGGGGGGCCTGTGTCGCTCCCACCGAAAGCCGGACAGCCAAGAACACGGCCCACCGATCTGGTTACCCAAGAGGTGTCCGTCTTGCGACCGTGGGGTCTTCGACAGATGCGAGCGCGACCTGCTCCGTCCGAGGCGCGCAGGCCCGCAGCGCAACTTGTAGCATACGGGGACAGCCAGGCACGGTCAACGCCAGGGTAGGCGAGACGGTAGAGGCCGGGATGGATCAGGCCATATCCTCCAACTGCGCACCCCGCGCCCTTGATCGAACAGGGCCGAGGGACGGCAGCCGCAGGGGCCAGCTCCCCGGATGCCACCGCCTGTGCCGCCCCCTCTCACAGGGGTGGACGCGGGCAGCAGCGCTTCCGCAGCCACCACCCTACGCGACAGGCTCTATCACCTTGGCCACCACCCCTGACACAGCGCCGTCAATCCACGCCGAGGACGAGGACGGCGACGCCGTCCGCCGCGACGCCGCGCCCGCCGAGACCAGCCGCGCCAGCCGCTCCTGGTGGGACCGCAACGCCGACGAGTACCAGGACGAGCACGGCGAGTTCCTCGGCGACGACCGCTTCACCTGGTGCCCGGAGGGCCTCGACGAGGCCGAGGCCCGGCTGCTCGGCCCCGCCGGGTCGCTGCGCGGGCTGGACGTGCTGGAGATCGGCGCCGGCGCCGCCCAGTGCTCGCGCTGGCTGGCCGCCCAGGGGGCCCGGCCGGTGGCCCTGGACCTCTCCTTCCGCCAGCTCCAGCACTCCCGGCGGATCGACCTCGGCCGCGGCGGCGAGCCGGTCGCGGTGGTGCAGGCGGACGCCGAGGTGCTGCCGTTCGCCGACGGCGCCTTCGACCTGGCCTGCTCGGCGTACGGCGCCGTGCCGTTCTGCGCCGACACCGCCGCGCTGATGCGCGAGGTCCACCGGGTGCTGCGGCCGGGCGGACGCTGGGTCTTCTCCGTCACCCACCCGATCCGCTGGGCCTTCCCCGACGAACCCGGCCCGGAGGGGCTGACGGCGACCGCCTCGTACTTCGACCGCACCCCGTACGTCGAGCAGGACGAGACCGGGCAGGCCACGTACGTCGAACACCACCGCACCCTCGGCGACCGGGTCCGGGAGCTCACGGCGGCCGGGTTCCAGCTGCTCGACCTGGTCGAGCCGGAGTGGCCGGCCGGCCTGGAGCAGGAGTGGGGCGGCTGGAGCCCGCTGCGCGGGCGGCACTTCCCCGGTACCGCGATCTTCGTGGCGCGCCGCGGCTGATGGTGCTGAACCCCGGGCTGGAACTCCCCGTCCGCACCGCCGTCCCCGCACTGGGCCGCGCCCTCGACGAACGCGGCGTGGCCGTGCTCGCGGCGCCGCCGGGGACGGGCAAGACCACCCTGGTGCCGCTCGCGCTGGCCGGGCTGCTGGACGCCTTCCCCGGGCCGGTGCGGCGGGTCCTGGTCGCCGAGCCGCGCCGGCTCGCCGTCCGGGCGGCGGCCCGGCGGATGGCCTGGCTGCTGGGCTCCGAACTCGGCGGCACCGTCGGTTACAGCATCCGGGGCGACCGGCGGACCGGGCCCGGCACGGTGGTGGAGGTGGTCACCACCGGGGTGCTGCTCCAGCGGCTCCAGCGCGACCAGGAGCTGCCCGGGGTCGACGTGGTGATCCTGGACGAGTGCCACGAACGGCACCTGGACGCCGACACCGCGCTCGCCTTCCTGCTGGACGTCCGCGCCGCACTCCGCCCGGAGCTGCGGCTGGTCTGCGCCTCGGCCACCTCCGACACCGAGGCCTGGGCCGCACTGCTGGGCGGCCCGGACGAGGGCCCGGCGCCGGTGATCGAAGCACACGGCACCTCGCACGCCGTCGACGTGATCTGGGCGCCCCCCGCCCGCCTCGCCCGCCCCGCGCAGGGCACCCGCACCGACCCGGCACTGCTGGAACACGTCGCGGCGACCGTCCGGCGGGCACTCTCGGAGCACCCCGGCGACGTGCTCTGCTTCCTGCCCGGCGTCGGCGAGATCGCACGGGTGGCCGCCCGGCTGGACGTCGACGCCGAGGTGCTGCAACTGCACGGCCAGGCGCCGCAGGCCGTCCAGGACGCGGCGCTCACCCCGGGGAACGGACGCCGGGTGATCCTGGCGACCTCGGTGGCCGAGTCCTCGCTGACCGTCCCGGGGGTCCGGATCGTGGTGGACTCCGGGCTGGCCCGCGAACCGCGCACCGACCACGCCCGCGGACTGGCCGGGCTGGTGACCGTCCGGTCCTCGCTCGCGGCCGGCCGGCAACGGGCCGGACGGGCCGGACGCGAAGCACCGGGGGTGGTGTACCGCTGCTGGTCGGAGGCGGAGGACGCGCTCGCCGTACGCTTCCCCACCCCGGAGATCGCCCTCGCCGACCTGACCGCCTTCGCCCTGCAGGCCGCCTGCTGGGGCGACCCGGACGCACGCGGGCTGGCACTGCCCGACCCGCCGCCGGGCGGGGCGATGGCGGCCGCCCGGCAGACCCTGGCCGCACTCGGCGCGGTGGACGCCGACGGGCGGGCCACCGAACGCGGCCGGCGGATCGCCCGCGCCGGGCTGCACCCCCGGCTGGGCCGGGCGCTGCTGGACGGCGCCGCCCTGGTCGGCTCGCGGCGCGCGGCGGAGCTGGTCGCGCTGCTCTCGGAGGAGCCGCCCCGGGCGCTCGGCGACGACCTGCTCGCCGTCCTGCGGGCCGTCCGCGCGGGGCGGGACGGCTACGCCGCACGCTGGCGCGAGGAGGTCCGGCGGCTGCGCGCCGGCGACACACCCCAGACCGCGCTGCCGGACACCGCCGCGGCGGGCCTGGTCGTCGCGCTCGCCCACCCCGAACGGATCGCCCGCGCCCGGACGGCCGAGGGCCCGTACCTGATGGCCTCCGGAACGGCCGCCGAGGCCACCCCCGGTTCGGCGCTGGCCGGGGCGCCCTGGCTGGCGGTCGCGGTCGCCGACCGGCCGGCCGGCTCGCCGTCGGCCCGGATCCGGCGGGCGGTCGCACTGGACGAGGAGACCGCACGGCTGGCCGGGGCCTCACTGCTGACCGAGCGCGAAGAGGTCCGCTGGGCGGTGCCGCCCGGCGGACGCCGGGGCGAGGTGGCGGCCCGCCGGGTGGAGACGCTGGGGGCGATCGAGCTGGCCTCGGCGACACTCACCTCCCCCGACCGGGCGCTGGTCCGCGAAGCACTGCTGGACGGGCTGGCCCGCGAAGGGGCCGACGCGCTGCTGACCTGGTCCCAGGCGGCCGTCGCGCTGCGCGAGCGCCTCGCCTTCCTGCACCGCGCGCTCGGGGCGCCCTGGCCCGACGTCGGCGAGGCCGCGCTCGCGCAGCCCGACTGGCTGGAGCCCGAACTCTCCCGGGCCCGGCGCCGCGCCGACCTGGAACGGATCGGCGTCGCCTCGGCGCTCCAACGGCTGCTGCCCTGGACGACCGGCGAGGCCGGGCGCCTCGACGAGCTGGCACCGGAGCGGATCACCGTGCCGAGCGGCTCACGGGTGCGGGTCGACTACTCCGGCGAGCGGCCGGTCCTCGCCGTCAAACTCCAGGAACTGTTCGGCTGGCAGGCCGCACCGGCCCTCGCGGGCGGCCGGGTGCCGCTCACCGTCCACCTGCTCTCCCCCGCCGGCCGGCCGGCCGCCGTCACCGGCGACCTCGCCACGTTCTGGCGCGAGGGCTACCGGGCCGTCCGCGCCGACCTGCGCGGCCGGTACCCGCGTCACCCCTGGCCGGAGGACCCCGGCGCCGCCCAGCCGACCCGGCACCTCAACCCGCGGAAGTGACGCTGCCGGGTCACCGCGCACGGGCTCTCCCCGTGCGCCCCGTGGGTGAACAGGGCGCTCGGGGACGGGGACGGCGAAGGACTCGGCACGCCCTGCTGAGCCCTGCCGCAGGTGAGGACCTGCCCGGCCGCGTCCCGCACGCAGTCGGCGGCGTCCGGCGCGGGCGCCGGGCGGCAGGTGGTGCACGCACTCGGCGGCAGCTCCGTACGCCGCCCGGACGACGGCGCCGGGGCGCTCGGCGCCGCGCTGCTCCTCGGCACGGCGCCGGAGGGCTGCCCGGGCACCGGCGCGGCCGCGGGCGCCGAGCCGGGCTGTGCGCCCGGCGGCGCGGAGGGGGCGCCGGAGAGGGACGACGGTACGGCCACCGGCAGGCCGAGCGGCCGGGCGGAGGCCGTCGCGCCGACGGGCGCTCCCGGCTCCGCCGGAGCCGCCGACCCGGGCCCGGCCACCGCCCACCCGAGCCCCGCCACCGCCAGCACGGCCACGCCCCCGACCACCGCGAGGCGTACCCGTCTCCCCCTGGACCGCTCCACCATGTCTCCCCCGGACTCGACGAATCGCGGGGCATCGTAGCGCGCGGAAAAGTCGGGCGGCCCGCCCGGCTCGTGCGGTGCAGCGGCGCGGGGGCCGCGCCGGGCGGCGGGAGCGGCACCGCGCCCGCCGCGCCGGGAGCGAGCCGCAGGTCAGTGCGCGGCCACCTCCCAGTTGGCGCCGACGCCGACCGAGACGTCCAGCGGGGCGCGCAGCGGGTAGGCCCCGGCCATCTGCTCACGGACGATCGACTCGACCTGCTCGCGCTCGCCCGGCGCCAGCTCCAGGACGATTTCGTCGTGCACCTGGAGCAGCATCCGGGTGGCGACCTTCGCCTCCGTCAGCGCGCGGTCGACGTTCAGCATGGCGATCTTGACGATGTCGGCGGCCGAGCCCTGGATCGGGGCGTTCAGGGCCATCCGCTCGGCCATCTCGCGGCGCTGGCGGTTGTCGCTGGTCAGGTCGGGCAGGTAGCGGCGGCGGCCGAGCAGCGTCTCGGTGTACCCGACGGCGCGGGCCTCCTCGACCACCCGGTGCAGGTAGTCGCGGACGCCGCCGAAGCGCTCGAAGTAGGTGTCCATCAGGCCCTGTGCCTCGCCGGGCTTGATGCCGAGCTGCTGCGAGAGCCCGTACGCGGAGAGCCCGTACGCGAGGCCGTAGGACATCGCCTTGATCTTGCGGCGCATCTCGGCGTCGACGGCGTCGCGCTCGACGCCGAAAACCGAGGAGGCGACGGTGGTGTGCAGGTCCTCGCCGGAGGCGAAGGCTTCGAGCAGGGCCTCGTCCTCGGAGAGGTGAGCCATGATCCGCAGCTCGATCTGCGAGTAGTCGGCCGTCAGCAGCGACTCGTACCCCTCGCCGACCACGAAGGCGCGGCGGATCATCCGGCCCTCCTCGGTGCGGACCGGGATGTTCTGCAGGTTCGGGTCCTGCGAGGAGAGTCGGCCGGTGGCGGCGACCATCTGGTTGAAGGTGGTGTGGATCCGGCCCTGCGGGGAGACCGTCTTGAGCAGGCCCTCGACGGTGGTGCGCAGCTTGGCCTGGTCGCGGTGGCGGAGCAGGATGACCGGCAGCTCGTTGGTGGTCTGGCCGGCCAGCCAGGTGAGCGCGTCGGCGTCGGTGGTGAAGCCGGTCTTGATCTTCTTGGTCTTGGGCAGGTTGAGCTCGCCGAAGAGGATCTCCTGGAGCTGCTTGGGCGAGCCGAGGTTGAAGGGGCGCCCGGCGGCGGCGTGCGCCTCCTCGACCACCCGCTGGATCTCGGCGGCGAACTGGGCCTCGATGGTGGTCAGCCACGCACGGTCGGCGGCGATGCCGGTGCGCTCCATCCGGGCCAGCAGCTCGGCGATCGGCAGCTCCATCTCGTGCAGCAGCTCGGTGGCGCCGACCTCGGCGAGCCGGTTCTCGAAGTACCCGGCGAGGTCGAGGACGGCGCGGGCCTGGGTCATCAGGGCCTGGGCGCCGGCCGTCGGGTCGTGCTCGGGCGCGTCGAACGAGAGCTGCCCGCTCTCGGCCGCGGCGGCGGGGGCCAGCGAGCGCGCCAGGTACTCCTCGGCGAGCACGTCCAGGGTGAAGGTGCGGCGGCCGGGCTTGTCCAGGTACGCGGCGAGGGCGGTGTCGGCGGCGACCCCGGCGATCTGCCAGCCCTGCTCGGCGAAGGCGCGCATCACCTGCTTGGCGATGTGCAGCGCCTTGGGCCGCTCCGGGTCGGCGAGCCAGCCGGCGAAGGCCCGCTCGTCGGTCTCGTCCAGCTCGGCCGGGTCGAACCAGGCGGCGGTCTCGCCGGCGGCGAGCGCGATCTCCTGGACCCGGCCGGAGCCGAGCGCCCACTCGTAGACGGCGGCGACGGCGACCCGGCCGCCCGCGGCGTCCGCGTGCTCGGCGAGCCAGCCGGCCAGTGCGCCGGGCTCGGTGAGCACGCTGCCCTCGACGGCGAGGCCCGGGGAGGCCGCGGCCTCCTCGGCCGGCTCGACGCCGCCCGGGTCGACGCCGTAGACCCGGTCCCGGAAGTTGGGGTTGCGGAACTCCAGGCTCTCCATCAGCCGGCCGACGGCCTCGCGGTCGAACGGAGCGCGGGCCAGCTCGGGCACGGTGAGCGGGAGTTCGACCTCGCGGACCAGCTCGGTGAGCACCCGGTTGCGCTTGACGGAGTCGAGGTGCTCGCGCAGCTTCTCGCCGATCTTGCCCTTGACCTCGTCGGCGCGGGCGACCAGCTCGTCGAAGGAGCCGAACTGGTTGACCCACTTGGCGGCCGTCTTCTCGCCGACGCCGGGGATGCCGGGGAGGTTGTCCGACGGGTCACCGCGCAGGGCGGCCAAGTCCGGGTACTGGGACGGCGTCACGCCGTACTTCTCGGCGACCTTCTCGGGGGTGTAGCGGGTGAGCTCGGAGACGCCCTTGGTGGGGTACAGCACCGTGACACGGTCGCTGACCAGCTGGAGCGCGTCCCGGTCGCCGGTGACGATCAGGACCTCGAAGCCCTCGGCCGCGGCGGCGGTCGCCAGGGTGGCGATGATGTCGTCCGCCTCGAAGTTCTCCACCGACATCCGGGAGATCTTCATGGCGTCGAGCAGCTCGTGGATCAGGCCGATCTGGCTCTTGAACTCGTCCGGCGTCTTGGCCCGGTTCGCCTTGTAGTCGGGGAACTCCTCGGACCGGAAGGTCTTGCGGGAGAGGTCGAAGGCCACCGCGAGGTGGGTCGGCTGCTCGTCCCGGACGGTGTTGGCGAGCATCGAGGCGAAGCCGTACACCGCGTTGGTGGGCTGGCCCGTCACGGTGTTGAAGTTCTCCACCGGCAGGGCGAACCACGCCCGGTAGGCCATGGAGTGTCCGTCGAGCAGCATCAGCCTGCCACTCGCCGCACTCTTCCCTGCACTCTGCGTAGCCACGTCAACGTCCGTTCCTGCCGATTCCACTGCCGACAACTGATCCTATGGCCCGCCGCCGACAAGTCCCCCGACCGCACCGGCCCGCCGTACGATCACTGGCAACAGGTACGAAGCCAGCAGGCACGAAGCGACCCCTGAACGGCAAGGAGCACCATGACCGACTCGGCCCCGGTTCTGAACGTCCCGCAGGACGTCCTGGACCACTTCGCGAAGCTCGGCGTCGACCCGACCACCTTCAGCGGTGGCCTGCTCGGCGAGAAGCTGGGACTGCGGATCGTCGAGGCGTCCGGGGACCGGGTGGTCGGCACCATGCCCGTCGAGGGCAACCAGCAGCCGTACGGGCTGCTGCACGGCGGGGCCTCCGCCGCCCTCGCCGAGACGCTCGGCTCGATAGGCGCGATGCTGCACGCCGGCCCCGGCCGGTACGCGGTCGGCGTCGACCTGAACGCCACCCACCACCGCTCGGCGACCTCCGGCCTGGTGACGGGGGTGGCGACCGCCGTCTTCAAGGGCCGGACGGCCGCGACGTACGAGATCGCGATCACCGACGACACCGGGAAGCGGATCACCAGCTGTCGGCTGACCTGCATGCTGCGGGATCTCTGAGCGAGGCTTTACCGGGGGGCATGGGGGGCATGGCGGGCCCTCGCGGCAGGTGCGGCGCCGTACCTGCCGGTTTCGCGCAGTTCCCCGCGCCCCTGGGTAGTGCCTGGCGGGTCCCAAGGGCAAGTGCGGCGCCGTGCCTTCCGTTTCGCGCAGTTCTCCCCCAGCCTTCGGCCGGGAGGTACCCCCACGCGCCCCTGGGGAGTGCCTGGCGGGCCCTGACGGCGGGTGCGCCGCCGTGGGAGTGCAACCGTTGTCGTCACGTCGTTTGGCTGCCGGTTCGGGTGGGCAGGCCATGGCCTGACGAGGGGCGGCGGTATGTCCGGCACGGGACGGGGCGACAGTGCTCACGGTGCGCTCGGCCCGGTGGAGGCGGCCGGGGGCACCGAGGTGCGGCCGGGGCCGGCCCGGCGGCCCGGGCCGACGCGGCGTCAGTGGTACGGGCTCGCCGCCCTGTTGCTGACGGCGGGCGTGCTGCTGGCGGCCCGTGAGCATGCCGGGCGGCCCGCTCCGGAGGCCAACTCGCCGCCTCCGTACCCCTCTCAGGCGGCGGCCTTCAGCTACCTGGGGCCCCTGCGCGACGCCGTGCCCGGCGGCCGGGAGTTCACGCTGAAGGTACGGGCCGCCGCCACCGGCCGGGTCCCGTACGCGATCGTCGCGGTGCGCCAGGAGTACCGGGGGATCAGCACCTCGCTGGACGGAACCGCGCTGCCGGCCACGGTCGGGCCGGGGCGGCCGGCCGAGCTCACCCTCGTGTACCGGGTGACCGACTGCGCGGCGGCGCCGCGCGATGCGGGGATGCCTCTGCTGGATGTAACGCTACGTAACACGCGGGCAATCCAGACCGTCAGCCAGATCCTGGGGGCGGATTACGCCCGCGACCTGTCCCGGAATCTGCACATCATCTGCCCGGATACCGATATCCGGACATCCACGCCCGTTCCAGCCATCCCGGACAGCGTTATCCGATATCCGGACACGGCCCTCATTACCAGGGTTTCTGAAGCCGCGAGCCCTTCCGCCACCTGAGACGTCCTGCACCAACTGACGTCCGCTCAGGCGCAAACGACCAGAATGTGAGACTACTCCGTCATGTCCGCATAACAAGAGAATCACAGCATGCCCGCACCCCTGCCCGAGCCGCCGAACCAGGTTTAGAGTCACGGCCAGTCACCGCGCCAACGGATTAGGCCTGGCCCCAGCGCGCGACCCGGTACCTCGCCACCTCCGGCCGGTGCCTTTCCTCAGAAAGGGAACCCTCGTGCGTAATCGTTCACTCCTCGTCGTGAGCATCGCAGTCGTCGGAGCGCTCTCCCTCTCCGCCTGCGGCTCCCGCGGCGGAAGCAAGTCCGGCTCCGACAACGCGGGCGGCACGGTTGTCACCATCGGCGTCGACGCCCCGCTCACCGGCCCGCTCTCCGCGCTCGGCCTGGGCATCCAGCACTCCACCGAGCTCGCCGCGAAGGTCGCCAACGCCAACAACGAGGTTCCCGGCGTCACCTTCAAGGTGACCGCCCTCGACGACAAGGCCTCGCCGCAGGAAGGCCAGCAGAACGCCACCGCGCTGGTCGCCGACAAGACCGTCATGGGCGTCGTCGGCCCGCTGAACTCGGGCGTCGCCCAGTCGATGCAACAGGTCTTCGAGTCCGCGACCCTGACCGAGGTCTCCCCCGCCAACACCAACCCGGCGCTGACCCAGGGCGACAAGTACGACACCACGAAGAAGCGTCAGTTCAAGACCTACTTCCGGACCGCCACCACCGACGCGATCCAGGGCCCCTTCGCCGCCCAGTACGCCTACACGGACCAGGGCAAGAAGAAGGCCTACCTGATCGACGACAAGAAGACCTACGGCGTCGGCCTGGTCGCGGCCTTCCAGAAGGAGTTCACCAAGCTCGGTGGCACCATCACCGGCTCGGACCACATCGACGACAACAACCTGGACTTCTCCGCCGTCGCCACCAAGGCCAAGGCCGCCGGCGCCGACATCATCTACTACGGCGGCGAGTACCCCCAGTCCGGCCCGCTCACCGACCAGCTCAAGAAGGCCGGCGTCACCGCTCCGGTCATGGGCGGCGACGGCATGTACGACCCCGAGTACATCAAGAAGGCCAACAACAACGCCAACGGCGACCTGGCCACCTCGGTCGGCGCCCCGGTCGAGCAGCTCGACTCCGCCAAGAAGTTCGTCGCCGACTACAAGGCCGCCAACTACGCCGACCCGTACGCCGCTTACGGCGGCTACTCCTACGACGCCGCCTGGTCCATCGTCCAGAGCGTCAAGGCCGTCGTCGCCGCCAACGGCGGCAAGCTGCCCTCCGACGCCCGCAGCAAGGTCGTCGACGGCATGAGCAAGGTCAGCTTCGACGGCGTGACCGGCAAGGTCGCCTTCGACGAGTTCGGCGACGCCGTCAACAAGCAGCTCACCGTGTACGTCGTCAAGGACAACGCCTGGACCGTCGCCAAGACCGGCACCTACGCCGGCTGACCGACCGTCACACCAGCGGCGACAGCCGCACCGGACACACACGAACCACCCAGCGGGGGCGCTGCCAACCAGCGCCCCCGCCGTGCTCCACAGGTTCGAGCGAACCCCACACCGAACCCACCACACCGAAACCCCCTCGGAGGCCCAGCGGTGCACGAACTGCCGCAGCAGCTGGCCAACGGCCTGATCCTCGGCTCCCTCTACGGGCTGATCGCGGTCGGCTACACAATGGTCTACGGCATTGTCCAGCTCATCAACTTCGCCCACGGCGAGATCTTCATGACGGGTGGGTTCGGAGCCCTCACCACCTACCTCGTCCTCCCGTCCGGCACCAGTCTGTGGCTGGCGCTTCCCCTCATGCTGCTCGGCGGCGTGCTCGTCTCCGTCGTGGTCGCCGTCACCGTCGAACGCTTCGCCTACCGGCCGCTGCGCGGCGCGCCCAAGCTCGCGCCGCTGATCACCGCCATCGGCCTCTCCATCACCCTCCAGCAGCTCTGCGAGCAGCTGTACCCCGGCGCCCGGGCCGGCCGCAGCTTCCCCCAACTGCCCGGCGGCGCCACCCACATCGGCAGCGTCACCCTGCAGCCCGCGGACTTCTACCTCTTCATCGCCGCCCCGCTGTGCATGGGCGCACTCGCCGCCTTCGTCGGCAAGACCCGCACCGGCCGCGGCATGCAGGCCACCGCGCAGGACCCGGACACCGCGAAGCTGATGGGCATCAACACCGACCGCATCATCGTCATCGCGTTCGCCCTCGGCGCCGCCTTCGCCGCCATCGCCGCCATCGGCTGGGGCCTGCGCTACGGCCAGGTCGCCCCCACCATGGGCTTCCTCGCCGGACTCAAGGCCTTCACCGCCGCCGTCCTCGGCGGCATCGGCAACATCTACGGCGCCATGCTCGGCGGGCTGGTCCTCGGCATCGCGGAGTCCCTCGCCACCGCCTACATGCAGAACGTCCCCGGCATGCACCAGCTCGGCGGCAACTCCTGGGCCAACGTCTGGGCCTTCGTCCTCCTCATCGTCGTGCTCCTCGTCAGGCCACAAGGCCTACTCGGCGAACGCGTCACGGACCGAGCCTGAGGAAGCGGGAGACCCACACACCATGACCACCACCGTGCGCAGCGCCATCCCCATGCCGCCCGCGGCCGCCAAGGCCCTGGTCGCCACCGGCGGCCTCGCCACCGCCGCCAGCACCTTCGTCCACTGGACCTGGACCTCCGCCTTCCCCGGCGACCTCACCGTCGACGGCTACCCCGGCGGCCTCCAGATCCTCACCCTCGTCGCCGGACTGCTCACCGCCCTCTTCGCGCTCCCGCTGTACGGAGTCAGGGGCACCCGCTGGCTCACCCCGGCCGGCCCCGCGGCCCCCGCGCTCCTGCTCGCCACCGGCGGGTTCGCCACCACCTGGTTCACCCTGATCGCCATCAGCTACGAACTCGGCGGCATCGCCAACCTCGAACCCGGCGGCTACATCGCCGGCGTCGCCTCCGCCCTCCCGCTGATCGGCGCCCTCGGCCTGCCCCACCGCTCCACCACCACCGCCCGGCCCCAGGGCGTCAAGGCGGGCATCCGGCACTACCTCGGCGCCTTCGGCCGGCTGATCGGCCCCGGCGCGGACCTCAAGCCCGCCGAGCCGCTGGACCGCTGGACCGAGATCCTCGTGATCATCACCGCCGCCGCCCTCGGCCTCGTCGTCTTCACCTACGGCATCGTCACCGAGTACGGCGAGCTCTTCGCCGGATTCCTCGTCCTCACCGCCTTCTGCGCCTGGGCCCTCATCAGGTCCGGACTCCTGGCCCGGCTCACCGCCATCACCGCCCGCCACCGCGGCACCGCCACCGCCGCGGCCTTCGCCGCAGCCGCCGCCTTCCCCTTCACCCAGAGCGACGACCACTTCGCGACCGTCGGCGTCAACATCCTCATCTTCGCCACCGTCGCCCTCGGCCTGAACGTCGTCGTCGGCCTCGCCGGCCTGCTCGACCTCGGCTACGTCGCCTTCCTCGGCGTCGGCGCCTACGCCGCGGCCCTGGTCTCCGGCTCCACCTCCTCCCCCGTCGGCCTGCACTTCCCCTTCTGGGCCGCCGCACTCACCGGCATGGGAGCCGCCCTGGTCTTCGGCGTCGTCATCGGCGCCCCCACCCTGCGGCTGCGCGGCGACTACCTCGCCATCGTCACCCTCGGCTTCGGAGAGATCTTCCGCATCGCCGTCAACAGCCTCGACGGCATCTCCGGCCCCAAGATCACCAACGGGCCCAACGGCATCCGCAACATCCCGGACCTCAACGTCCTCGGCTTCAACTTCGGGATCGAGCACACCTTCGGCAGCTTCACGCTCGGCCGCTTCGCCAACTACTTCCTGCTGATGCTCCTCTTCACCGGCATCGTCGTGGTCGTCTTCAGCCGCGCCAACGACTCCCGGATCGGCCGCGCCTGGGTCGCCATCCGCGAGGACGAGACCGCCGCCCAGGCCATGGGCATCAACGGCTTCCGGCTCAAGCTCCTCGCCTTCGCCCTCGGCGCCTCCCTCGCCGGACTCGCCGGCACCGTCATGGCCCACGTCAGCTACAGCGTCGTGCCCGACCCGTACCAGTTCGCCGGCCCCGTGCCCCCCAACAGCGCCTTCCTGGTCGCCGCCGTCGTCCTCGGCGGCATGGGCACCGTCAGCGGACCCCTCCTCGGCGCCACCCTGCTCTACCTGATCCCCGAGAAGCTGGTCTTCCTGAAGAACTACCAGCTGCTCTTCTTCGGCATCGCCCTCGTCCTGCTCATGCGACTGCGCCCCGAAGGCCTCATCGCAGGCCGCCGCCAACAGCTCGAATTCCACGAGGACGAGGACGACAGCCACGAGTCGGCCGAGCCCGGCGAACCCGCACTCACCACGGCAGGGGCGTGACCCGCACCATGACCACCAGCACCGTCCCCGCCCCGCGCCCCGCCGAGAACGCCACCGCGACACCCGTACTCGAAGCCCGCGGCGTCATCATGCGCTTCGGCGGCCTCACCGCCGTCAACAACGTCGACCTCACCGTCAACAGCGGCGAGATCGTCGGCCTCATCGGCCCCAACGGCGCCGGCAAGACCACCTTCTTCAACTGCCTCACCGGCCTGTACGTCCCCACCGAGGGCACCGTCAGCTACAAGGGCACCGTCCTGCCGCCCAAACCCCACCTGGTCACCCAGGCCGGCATCGCCCGCACCTTCCAGAACATCCGGCTCTTCGCCAACATGACCGTCCTGGAGAACGTCCTCGTCGGCCGCCACAGCCGCACCAAGGAAGGCCTCTTCTCGGCCATCCTCCGCGGCCCCGGCTACAAGCGCGCCGAAGCCGAGAGCCGCGAACGCGCCATGGAACTCCTGGAGTTCACCGGACTCGCCGCCAAGGCCGAACACCTCGCCCGCAACCTCCCCTACGGCGAGCAGCGCAAGCTCGAAATCGCCCGCGCCCTCGCCAGCGAACCCGGCCTCCTCCTGCTCGACGAGCCGACCGCCGGCATGAACCCGCAGGAGACCCGCGCCGCCGAGGAGCTGGTCTTCGCGATCCGGGACAAGGGCATCGCCATCCTGGTCATCGAGCACGACATGCGGTTCATCTTCAACCTCTGCGACCGCACCGCCGTCCTCGTCCAGGGCCAGAAGATCGTCGAAGGCGACCGCGAAACCGTCCAGAGCGACGAACGCGTCATCACCGCCTACCTCGGCGCCCCCCTCGAAGGCACCACCGACAGCGCCACCGCCGGCACCACGAACACCACCGAGAGCACCACCGAAGCGGCACCGAGCACCGGGACCGCCGAGGACACGGACGCGGACGCGGACGCCGACGAGGGCACCAACAGCACGGACAGCACGGAGGCCGACCAGTGACCGCTCTGCTCGAGGTCAAGGACCTCCGCGTCTCCTACGGCAAGATCGAAGCCGTCAAGGGCATCAGCTTCACCGTCAACCAGGGCGAAGTCACCACCCTCATCGGCACCAACGGCGCCGGCAAGACCACGACGCTGCGCACCCTTTCCGGACTGCTCAAGCCCACCGCGGGGACGATCGTCTTCGACGGTGCTCCGCTGAACGCCGTCCCCGCTCACAAGATCGTCTCGCTCGGGCTGGCCCACTCCCCCGAAGGCCGGCACATCTTCCCCCGGATGACCATCGAGGAGAACCTGCTCCTCGGCGCGTTCCTCCGCAAGGACACCCCGGGCATCACCGAGGACGTCGAGCGCGCCTACACGCTCTTCCCCATCCTCGGCGAACGACGCAAGCAGGCCGCAGGCACCCTCTCCGGCGGCGAGCAGCAGATGCTCGCCATGGGACGGGCCCTGATGTCCCGCCCCAAGCTGCTGATGCTCGACGAGCCCTCGATGGGCCTCTCGCCGCTGATGATGCAGAAGATCATGGCGACGATCGTCGAACTCAAGGCCGCCGGCACCACCGTGCTGCTCGTCGAGCAGAACGCCCAGGCCGCGCTCTCGCTCTCCGACACCGGCTACGTGATGGAGATCGGCCGCATCGTCCTCACCGGCACCGGCGCGGACCTCCTCCACGACGAGTCCGTCCGCAAGGCGTACCTCGGCGAGGACTGAGCCCGTACACACGGAAGGCCCGGCCGCCGCTGCGGCCGGGCCTTCCGTGTTCTCTCCTCAGCCCTCGGACTGGGCGGCCTCGGACTTCTTCTTGTCCTGCGCCACGCCCTCCTCGATCACGGCCTCGGCGACGGCGGCCATCGTCATCCGGCGGTCCATCGAGGTCTTCTGGATCCACCGGAAGGCGGCCGGCTCGTTCAGCCCGAACTTGGTCTGCAGCACGCTCTTCGCGCGGTCGACCAGCTTGCGGGTCTCCAGGCGCTGGGTGAGGTCGGCGATCTCCTCCTCCAGCGTGCGCATCTCGGTGTAACGCGAGACGGCCATCTCGATCGCCGGCACCAGGTCGCTCTTGCTGAACGGCTTCACGATGTACGCCATCGCACCCGCGTCCCGCGCCCGGTCGACCAGCTCGCGCTGCGAGAACGCGGTGAGCATCAGGACGGGCGCGAGGTGCGCGGCGTGGATCTGCTCGGCAGCCGACAACCCGTCCAGGACGGGCATCTTCACGTCGAGGATCGCCAGGTCGGGGCGGAGTTCCTCGACCAGCTTCACGGCCGTCGCACCGTCCCCGGCCTCGCCGACGACGGTGTAGCCCTCCTCCTCCAGCATCTCCTTGAGGTCGAGACGGATCAGCGTCTCGTCCTCGGCGATCACAATTCGGGTGATCTGGGGCGACTCGGTCTCAAGCGGCTGGGGCTGCTCGTCGGCGGTGCTCACGGGGCTCCTCGTTCCGGCGGGGGTACTGCATGCATGAGGGTACCTAGCTGCACCCGGGGGCGCGCACAGGGTATCCTTCTCAAGCTCGACCACGCCGGGTTGGTGGAATGGCATACACGGATGTCTCAAACACATCTGCCTGAGAGGGCTTGCGGGTTCGAATCCCGCACTCGGCACCAAGATTTACCTTTGAATCCAAGACCGCAAGTGATTGGGTCAAGTTCATCACGTTGAGTGATATTTCCGAATTCCGGTCCGGCATTCGGACTTCGGAGTCACACACTTGGCCGCATGGTCGAACGGTCGATTCGCGAGCAGGCCGTCCTGCTCCTGCGCGACGGACAATCCAACGCCGACGTAGCCCGTGCTCTGAACGTCCCCAAGGGCACGGTCAGCTGGTGGAAGCACCGGGATCTGGCCAAACGGGGTGAGCTTCCGGGAAGGAAGCAGTCCACCTGTCTCCGCTGCTACGACGACCCGCTCGACGGGTCCGCGTACACGTACTTGCTGGGGCTTTATCTGGGCGACGGACACATCATGCACCCGAAGCAGCACCGGGTACCGAACCTCGCCATCACCTGCGACGACAACTGGCCCGGCGTCATGGACTCCGTCGAGCAGGCGATGCGGCAGGTACTCCCGAAGAACTCGCCCTGCCGTGTTCGGCGCACCGGTTGCCACGACGTCAAGGTCTACTCGATGCACCTGCCCTGCTACTTCCCGCAGCACGGTCCCGGCAAGAAGCACGAACGGCTGATAGCCCTGGAGCCGTGGCAGCAGCAGCTGGTCGACGCACACCCCTGGGGGCTGCTCCGGGGCCTCGTCCACTCCGACGGCTGCCGGATCACCAACTGGGCCACCCGCACGGTCGACGGGGTCGTCCGGCGGCACGAGTACCCGCGCTACTTCTTCACCAACACCTCGGCCGACATCAGGCGGATCTTCACCGACACGCTCGACGCCGTGGGTGTGGAGTGGAAGGCCTCGGTGCCACGTCCCTTGGGCGGCGTGAACATCTCCGTCGCCCGCCGGGCGTCCGTCGCCCTGATGGACGAGCACATCGGCCCCAAGTACTGACGTACGGCGTGGCCGCCCCTCAAGGCGACCACGCCGTGCGGCGATGAGGTCAGTTGTCGAGTTCGCCGACGTGGTGGACGCGGACGAGGTTGGTGGAGCCGGCCAGGCCGGGGGGTGAGCCGGCGGTGATGACGACGATGTCGCCCTTCTGGCAGCGGCCGAGGCTGAGCAGCTGGGAGTCGACCTGGGCGACCAGTTCGTCGGTGGTGGGGGCGAACGGGCCGAGGAAGGTCTCGACGCCCCAGGTGACGGCGAGTTGGCTGCGGACGGCCGGCTCGTAGGTGAAGGCGAGGACGGGGATGGGCGAGCGGTAGCGGGTCAGCCGGCGGGCGGTGTCGCCGCTCTGGGTGAAGGCGACCAGGTACTTGGCGTTCAGGAAGTCGCCGATCTCGGCGGCCGCGCGGGCGACGGCGCCGCCCTGGGTGCGGGGCTTGTTGCGTTCGGTGAGCGGGGGGAGGCCGGCGGCGAGGACGTCCTCCTCGACGGCTTCGATGATGCGGCTCATGGTGCGGACGGTCTCGACGGGGTACTTGCCGACCGAGGTCTCGCCGGAGAGCATCAGCGCGTCGGTGCCGTCGAGGACGGCGTTGGCCACGTCGGAGGCCTCGGCGCGGGTGGGCCGGGAGGCGTTGATCATCGAGTCGAGCATCTGGGTGGCGACGATGACCGGCTTGGCGTTGCGCTTGGCGAGCTTGATGGCCCGCTTCTGCACCAGCGGGACCTGTTCCAGCGGCATCTCGACGCCGAGGTCGCCGCGGGCGACCATGATGCCGTCGAAGGCTTCGACGATGGATTCGAGGTTGTCGACCGCCTGCGGCTTCTCGATCTTGGCGATGACCGGGAGGCGGCGGTTCTCCTCGGCCATGATGCGGTGGACGTCCTCGATGTCCTTGCCGCTGCGGACGAAGGAGAGGGCGATGATGTCGGCGCCGGTCCGCAGGGCCCAGCGCAGGTCGGCGACGTCTTTGTCGCTGAGCGCGGGGACGGAGACGGCGACGCCGGGGAGGTTGAGGCCCTTGTGGTCGGAGATCAGGCCGCCTTCGATGACGATGCAGTGCACCCGGAGGCCGTCGACGTGGGTGACTTCGAGGCAGACCCGGCCGTCGTCGACGAGGATGCGTTCGCCGCGGGAGACGTCCGCGGCGAGGCCCTTGTACGTGGTGCCGCAGATGTCGCGGTCACCGACGACGCCGTCCTCGACGGAGATGGTGAACTCGTCGCCGCGTTCAAGGAGTACGGGTCCGTCGGCGAAGGTGTCGAGTCGGATCTTCGGGCCTTGGAGGTCGACCAGGACCCCCACGCTGCGGCCCGTCTCGTCGGAGGCCTTGCGGACCCGGCGGTAGCGTTCCTCGTGCTCCGCCTGGGAGCCGTGGCTGAGGTTGAATCGGGCGATGTCCATGCCGGCGTCGACCAGTGCCTTGATCTGGTCGTACGAGTCGGCGGCGGGCCCGAGAGTACAGACGATTTTTGCTCGGCGCATAGTCACGAGCGTAGGCATTACCCGTGCGTAACAATGACGTTCCGGCCGTCCCCCCGGTGGCGGTTGGTGAACGATTCGGTGAACGGCCTGACACGGCGTGACTTCGACTCCTGTGCGGTGGAGTTGACGCCGGGAGGCGGGCGGGCGGCGGTCGTGCCCGGCCCGGACACCAGCCCTTCGGGTGACCGGTGGGGGTGACGTTGACTCACGGCCGCGTCACCTGGGCGTCTTCCAGTACTCACCTGTTGGCAACGTCCGGGGTCTGTTCCGCGGGCGGATTCTTGTGCAGACTTCTACGCGCGTCACTTGTTCCTTGTTGACGCCTCGTCTTCCCGCCCCACGTTGGAGTCGTCCATGCCCTTGAACCGTCGTGACTTCGTCACCCGCTCGGCCGCCACCGCAGCCGGCGCCGCCATGGTCGGCGGCCTGCCGATGGTCGCCGCCACCCCGGCCGCAGCGGCGGCGGAGGCCCCCGAGTGCCACCAGCCTCCGCAGAAGCAGACGTTCACCGTGATGGGCACCACCGACCTGCACGGCCACGGCGTGAACTGGGACTACTTCACCGACGCCGTCTACGCCGACAAGGCGCAGAACGCCGTCGGCCTGAGCAAGATCTCCACCCTGGTCGAGCAGATCCGCAAGGAGAAGGGCCGCGCGCACACCCTGCTGATCGACGCGGGCGACATCATCCAGGGCACCCAGCTGTCCTACTACTACGCCCGGGTCGAGCCGATCACCGCCAAGCACCACGCGCCCAAGCACCCGATGGCGGTGGCGATGAACGCCATCGGCTACGACGCCGCCGCGCTCGGCAACCACGAGTTCAACTACGGCATCCCGACCGTGCGCGCCTTCGAGGAGCAGCTGGACTTCCCGCTGCTGGGTGCCAACGCCCTGCACGCCAAGGACGAGAAGCCGGCGTTCAAGCCGTACGTCATCAAGGAGCTGCACCTGGGCCACGGGCGCCCGGTGAAGGTGGGCATCCTGGGCCTGACCAACCCCGGTATCGCGATCTGGGACAAGGCGAACGTGGCGGGCCAGATGGTCTTCCCCGGCATCGTGGAGATGGCGAAGAAGTACGTGCCCCGGATGAAGGCGGCGGGTGCGGACATCGTCGTGGTGTCGGCGCACTCGGGCATCGACGAGCCGACCTCGTACGGCGACCAGCTGCCGTACCCGGAGGACGCCTCGGGTGAGATGGCGGAGACGGTGCCGGACATCGACGCGGTGCTGGTGGGCCACACCCACAAGGAGGTGGCGCAGCGGCTGATCGTGAACAAGGCGACCGGGAAGACGGTCGTGCTGTCGGAGCCGCTGTGCTGGGGTCAGCGGTTGTCCTGCTTCGACTTCGAGGTGGAGTTCGACAAGGGTGCGTGGAAGGTCACGTCGCTGTCGGCGCGGGTGCTGAACTCGAACACGGTGGCCGAGGACCCGAAGATCGTGAAGCTGCTGGCCGCGCAGCACAAGAAGGTCGTGGCGTACGTCAACCAGGTGATCGGGACCTGCAAGGTGGACCTGTCCATCGCGGAGGCGCCGTACAAGGATGTGCCGATCATCGACCTGATCGGGCGGATCCAGGCGGACACCGTGAAGGCGGCGCTGGCGTCCACGCAGTACGGCAAGCTGCCGGTGCTGGCGCAGGCGGCTCCGTTCAACCGTACGGCGGACATTCCGGCGGGGCAGGTCAAGCTGCGGGATGCGGCGGGTCTGTACATCTACGAGAACACGTTGGAGGCCCGTATTCTGACGGGTGCTCAGATCAAGGATTACCTGGAGTTCTCGGCGAAGTACTTCGCCCAGCGGGCGGTGGGTGCGCCGATCGACCTGCCGACGCTGACCAACCAGCAGAACACGCCGGACTACAACTACGACTCCGTGTACGGGGTTTCGTACGACATCGACCTGACCCAGCCGGTGGGTTCGCGGATCGTCAACCTGTCGTTCGCGGGCAAGCCGGTGGATCCGGCGGCGCAGTTCGTGCTGGCGGTGAACAACTACCGGGCCAATGGCGGCGGTAACTTCCCGCATGTCGCGACGGCGACGAAGGTGTGGGCGAACTCGGACGAGATCCGCAACACGATGATCGCCTGGGTGAAGGCGAAGGGTGTCATCGACCCGGCGGACTTCGCGGCCGTGGGCTGGCGTCTGGTGCGGGCGGGCGTGCCGCTGTTCTAGTCCTCGCCTGGGGGCTTGCGTGGGGAACCGGTCGGCGGCACTGTGCGTCACAGTGCCGCCGATTCGGTTTTCACGTACGGGGGTTGCCGCATGTCCGGCCCGGTTGCCGGGCGGGGTCACCTGCTGAGGGAGCCGGCCCCTCGGGCGCCTCGGGGGCGGGTGAGTGTGAAGCGGTCGACGGGGAGGAGGTCGCCGTAGGGGCCGGTGACGGCGTAGTAGGTGACGGCGATGGTGGTGTTGCCGCCGCGCTCGCCGGGGTCGACCTCGAAGGCGGCGAAGCCGTAGGAGTGCTCGCCGTCGCGGTACGCGGACCAGGGGGCGTCCTCGACGACGTACAGTGGCGGGCGCTTGCCGGTGGCGGGGTCGAGCGGCCCGACGCCGGTGATGACGCGGCACTTGGCCGGGCTGAAGAACAGCCCGTTGGACGGCGCCGAGGTGCCGCCCCCGCCGATCACCATGTGGACGGTGCCCTTGGTGGTGTCGATGAGCTCGGTGCCGGTGGCGACCGGGATGGGGGTGCGGGTGTCGGTGGGCTGCTGGCCCCGGATCGGGTGTGAGCGCTCGTAGTGGTGCTCGTGGCCGCAGACCACCAGGTCCACCCCGTAGCGGTCGAACAGCGGTACCCAGGTCTCCCGGATGCCGAGGTCCGCGCCGTTGAACTTGTCGGCGGTGGAGATCACCACCTGGTGCATGCAGACCACGATCCAGTCGATCTCCGGATCGGCGTCGGCGGCCGCCAACTCGTGCTCCAGCCAGCGCTGTTGGGCGCCGCCCGAGTAGCCGTGGACGTAGGAGTTGCCGGCGTCCTGGTAGGCGATGTCGTCGTTGTTCAGGCTGATGACGCGGACGGCGCCGGCCGTGAACGAGTACCACAGGCCGCTCAGCTCCTGGTCCGCGCCGGCCGCCGGCAGGCTGAAGTACGCCTGGTAGGCGCCGTAGCCGATCGGGCCGTTGCCGAGTTCGTTCTCGTGGTTGCCCGCCGCGGGCATCCACGGGCGGTGCCGGGCGGAGCGGGAGTTGTTCTCGAACCAGTCCGACCAGGTGCGTACCCGGTCGGTCGACAGGTTGGCGTAGCAGAGGTCGCCGTTGACCAGGTGGAAGAGCGGGGCGATGTGCTCGACCCCGGCCGTGGTGTCGCCGGCGGCCGGGCTGCCCAGGTTGTCGTTCGCGTAGCCGGTGGCGGTGAGCTTGCCGAGGGTGGGTGTGCCCTGGTCGCCGAAGCTGGTGAAGGTGAAGGCGCCGCGGCCGCGCGGTGCGGTGCGCAGCGTGCCGAGCTCCGGGGTCGCGCCGTCGTGGAGGGCGGCGTAGACGTAGTCGGTGTCCGGGTGCAGGCCGGTCAGCCGGGCGTGGTGCACCTGTACCTCGGTGCCGGATTTGGCGTCCCGGTAGGTGGTGGTCTGCGCCTGCTCGGTGCGGCCGAATCCGCCTTGCGAAGTCCCGTACTTGACGCGGGGGTTGGACACGGAGGCGGTGGTGTGCCAGGAGACCACCGCCTCGCGGGAGGCGTCCGAACCGAACTGCAGGTGCAGGCCGGACACCCGGGGGGCGCCCAGTCGGCCCGGCCGCTCCCAGAGCAGCGGGCTCGTCGCCGCCGCGGGGGCGGCGGTGACACCGGCCAGCCCGATGCCGGTGGCGCCGGCCATGAGACCGCGCCGGCTGACGATGGGGCGATCAGCAGAATTCGTAGCACTCATGGCCCGTCAGCCTGCCGGGCACGAGGTGAACAGCATCAGAGCTTTGACGTGAACAAGCTTCACCAGTCGGCCAGTTGCACTTGCAAGGGGCGCGAGGAACTGCGCGAAACCGGGAGGCTACGGTCTGCAGCCTCCCGCTTCGCGCAGTTCTCCCCCAGCCTTCGGCCGGGAGGTACCCCCACGCGCCCCTGGGGTGACCCCGTCCTGCTGGTCATCCCAAGGCCGTTCGCTAGAACGGGAAGCGGGTGCGCTCGTGCTGGATGGAGATCCACTTCAGGGTGGTGAAGGCCTCCACCGTGGCGTCGCCGCCCAGGCGGCCGACGCCGGAGCTCTTCTCGCCGCCGAAGGGGACGATCGGCTCGTCGTGGATGGTGCCGTCGTTGATGTGGATCATGCCGGTGTCGATCTGCTGGGCGAGCCGGACGCCGCGCTCGATGCTGCCGGTGTGGACGGCGCCGCTCAGGCCGAACGGCGTGTCGTTGGCCAGCCGGACGGCTTCGTCCTCGCCGTCGAAGGGGACGATCAGCACCACCGGGCCGAAGATCTCCCGGCGCAGGATCGGTGCGTCCTCGGCCAGGCCGGTGAGCACCACCGGGTCCATCAGGGTGCCGACCGTGGCGCCGCGCAGCAGGACGGTGGCGCCGTCGGCCACGGCTGCGTCGACCTGCGCGGTGATGGCGTCGGCCTGGGCGGTGTTGATCAGCGGGCCGATCTGGGTGGCCGGGTCCTGCGGGTCGCCGACCTTCAGCGAGCTGGTCTTGGCGACGAACTTCTCGGTGAACTCCGCCAGCACCTTCCGGTCGACCAGCACCCGGTTGGCGGCCATGCAGACCTGGCCCTGGTGGGCGAAGCGGCTGAACACCGCGGCGTCGACGGCGTAGTCGAGGTCGGCGTCGTCCAGCACGATCAGTGCACTGTTGCCGCCGAGCTCCAGTACGGTGCGCTTGAAGTGCCCGGCGGCCACCCGGGCGACGTGCCGGCCGACCTGGTCCGAGCCGGTGAAGGCGATCACCTTGGGCACCGGGTGCTCCAGGAAGGCGTCGCCGATCTCCGCGATGTCGGTGAGCAGCACGTTGAGGACGCCTGCCGGCAGGCCGGCGTCCTCGAAGATCTTGGCGATCAGCGTGCCGCCGGTGACCGGGGCGTCCTGGTGGGGCTTGAGGACCACGGCGTTGCCGAGCGCCAGCGCGGGCGCGACGGCCTTGAGCGAGAGGAACAGCGGGAAGTTGAACGGGCTGATCACCCCGACCACACCGACCGGGAGGCGGTAGAGCCGGTTCTCCTTGCCGTCCACCGGGGAGGGCAGGATCCGGCCCTCGGCGCGCAGCGAGATCTGCATCGCCTCGCGCAGCGCGTCCTTGGTGAGCGACAGCTCGAAGGCCGCCTTGAGTGCGGTGCCGCCGAGTTCGGCGATGATCGCCTCGGTGATCTCCTGCTCGCGGTCCTCGATGATCCGCAGGGCCCGCTCGAAGACCAGCCGGCGGGCGTACGGGTTCAGCTTGCCCCAGGGCTTCTGGGCGCGTTCGGCCGCCCGGTACGCCTGGTCGAGTTCCTCGACGGTGGCGACGGTGATCGAGGCCAGCTTCTCGCCGTTGTAGGGGTTCAGGTCGACGATGTCCCAACGGCCGCTCCCGGTCCGCCACTCGCCGTCGATGTACTGCCGTGACAGTTCCGAGAAGTAGGACATCCGATCCCTTTCACCGAGGGGTCGACACCCCTTCACCTGACGGATCATCATCGTACTGATCCGTCACAGCTCCCGGAGGGCGGAGTCGAGAAGTGCCAGCGTGCGGTCGGGTGACAGGCTCTCGGCCCGGACCCGTTCCATCGCGGAGGCGTACTCGGCGACCTCGGCGGGCTTGTCGAGGTAGAGCGCGGTGGTGAACTGTTCCAGGTAGACCAGGTCCGCCAGGTCGGGCCCGGGGAAGCCGAGCACCGAGAACGCGCCGACCTGCGCGGCGACCCCGCCCGAGCCCAGTGGCAGGACCTGGACCGTCAGCCGGGGCAGTGCGGCCAGTTCGACCAGGCGGTGCAGCTGGCGGCGCATCACCTCGGGCCCGCCGCACGGGCGGCGCAGCGCGGCCTCGTCCACGATCGCCAGGATGTCGGGGCCGTCCTCGGCGAGCAGCAGGTGCTGGCGCCGCATCCGGACGGCGACCCGGCGCTCGATCTCCTCGGGCGGTGCGGCGGGGTTGCCGAGCACGATGACGGCGCGGGCGTAGTCCTCGGTCTGCAGCAGGCCCTGGATGAACTGCACCTCGTAGCTGCTGATCGTCCGGGCGGCTTCCTCCAGGCCCAGGTAGGTCTGGAACCAGGGCGGTACCACGTCGCTGTAAGCGTGCCACCAGGCGGGCGTGTTGGTGTCGCCGACCAGGTCGAGCAGGGCGGCCCGCTCGGCTTCGTCGTCGACCCCGTAGAGGGTGAGCAGGTCGGCGACGTCGCGCTGTTTGAAGCCGACCCGGCCCAGTTCCATCCGGCTGATCTTCGACTCGGAACCGCGGATCGAGTACCCGGCGTCCTCACGGGTGACGCCTCTGGACTCGCGCAGGCGGCGCAGCTGGGAGCCGAGCTGCATCCGCCGCGCGGTCGCGCCGCTGCCCGTCTGCACGCCGGTCATTCGCATCAGCCTCCGCACCTGAGTGGTTCGTACTCCGCCCCGCGCGCAGTCTGCCAGTTCCGGCCGCGGCCGGACGGGAAAACGGGCCGACTGCCAGGAACCCCACAGTTTGGGCGGGCGGTTCCCCAGCCGGGTGGTTCCCCGGCCGGCCCCGGCGGCCGGCCGGTCTCCGGGCATGCGGAACGGCACCTGCCCCCAGCTTGGTCGGGGAGGGGGCAGGCGCCGTAGGGACCGCGGTGGCCCGGCAGCTCTGGCGGGTCGGCGGGTGGAGCAGCCGGACGGGGAACATCCGGCGGTTTGCGGTGAGGGTGTTCTGGGGTGGGGCTGGGGTCAGACCGTCAGCGGGCGGTCGGTGGGGCGGATCGGGGCGGGCAGGGCGGTCTTGCCGCCGAGGTACCGGTCCACCGCGGCTGCGGCGGAGCGGCCTTCGGCGATCGCCCACACGATCAACGACTGGCCGCGGCCGGCGTCACCGCAGACGTACACGCCGTCCACGTTGGTGGCGAAGGCGCCGTCCCGGTCGATGTTGCCGCGGGTGTCGAGTTCGACGCCGAGCTGCTCCACCAGGCCGTTGCGCACGTCCGTCCCGGTGAAGCCCATCGCCAGGGTGACCAGCTGCGCGGGGATCGAGCGCTCGGTGCCCTCGACCGGCTGGAACCGGCCGTCCTTGAACTCGACCTCGACGAGGTGGAGTTCGGCGACGTTGCCGTTCTCGTCGCCGGTGAAGTGGGTGGTGTTGACCGCGTAGACGCGTCCCTCCTTGCCCGCCTCCGGCGAGGAGGGTCCCTCTGCCTGGTTGCCCGCCGTCTTCGTCTCCCGGACGTAGATGGCCTCTTCGTGCGCCGAGGTGACCTTGTACGTCATCGGCATGGTCGGCCAGGGCTGGTGGCCGGGGCGCTCGTCGCTGGGGCGCGGCATGATCTCCAGCTGGGTGACGGAGGCCGCCCCCTGACGGAGTGCCGTGCCGAGGCAGTCGGCGCCGGTGTCGCCGCCGCCGATGACGATGACGTGCTTGCCCTTGGCGCTGATGGGGGGCTCGACGAAGTCGCCCTCCTGGACCTTGTTGGCCAGCGGCAGGTACTCCATCGCCTGGTGGATGCCGCCCAGCTCGCGGCCGGGGACGGGCAGGTCGCGGGCGGTCGTCGCACCGGCCGCCACCACCACCGCGTCGAACCGCTCGCGCAGTTGCTGGCCGGTGATGTCCTCGCCGACGCTGACGCCGGTACGGAAGCGGGTGCCCTCCGCGCGCATCTGCTCGACGCGGCGGTTGATGTGCCGCTTCTCCATCTTGAACTCGGGGATGCCGTAGCGCAGCAGGCCGCCGACGCGGTCGGCGCGCTCGTAGACCACGACGGTGTGCCCGGCCCGGGTGAGCTGCTGGGCGGCGGCGAGGCCGGCCGGGCCGGAGCCGACCACGGCGACGGTCTTGCCGGACAGGCGCTCGGGGATCTGCGGGGTGACCCCGCCGCGGTCCCAGGCCTTGTCGATGATGGTGACCTCGACGTTCTTGATGGTCACCGCGTCCTGGTTGATGCCCAGCACGCACGCCGACTCACAGGGAGCCGGGCAGAGCCGCCCGGTGAACTCCGGGAAGTTGTTGGTCGCGTGGAGGCGCTCGATCGCGCCGGTCCAGTCCTCCCGGTAGGAGAGGTCGTTCCACTCGGGGATGAGGTTCCCGAGCGGGCAGCCGTTGTGGCAGAACGGGATGCCGCAGTCCATGCAACGGCCGGCCTGCTTGGTGATGATCGGCAGCAGGCTGCGTTCGACGTAGACCTCGTTCCAGTCACGAAGCCGGACGTCCACCGGTCGCCGTTCGGCGAGCTGCTTGGGCGTGGTCAGGAAGCCCTTGGGGTCAGCCACGTGCCGCCTCCATCATCTTGCGAGTGGTCTCGGACTCGGAGAGTCCGTCGCGCTCAGCGGCATCCTTGGCGGCGAGCACTGCCTTGTAGTCGGTCGGCATGATCTTGGAGAAGCGGGAGACCCCGCTGCCCCAGTCGGCCAGGAGAGCGGCGGCGACGGTGGAGCCGGTCTCCTCGTAGTGCTGCTGCACCGTCTGGCGCAGCCATTCGCGGTCGGCGGCGGTCGGGGCCTCGATGCCCACCATGCCGTCGTTCACGTTCGCGGGGCGCAGGTCCAGGACGTACGCGATGCCGCCGGACATGCCCGCTGCCAGGTTACGCCCGGTCTCGCCGAGCACGATCACCCGGCCGCCGGTCATGTACTCCAGGCCGTGGTCGCCCACGCCCTCGACGACCAGGGTGGCGCCGGAGTTGCGGACGGCGAAGCGTTCGCCGGCCTTGCCGCGCAGGTGGATCCGGCCGCTGGTGGCACCGTACCCGATGGTGTTGCCGGCGATCACGTGGTGCTGGGCGTCGGCGCCGATGGCGGCCGCCTCCCGCGCCGGGCGGACGACGACGACGCCGCCGGAGAGGCCCTTGCCGACGTAGTCGTTGGCGTCGCCCTCCAGGCGCAGCGTGATGCCGCGCGGCAGGAAGGCGCCGAAGGACTGGCCGGCGCTGCCGGTGAAGGTGACGTCGATCGTCCCCTCGGGCAGGCCCGCGCCGCGGTACCGCTTGGTCACCTCGTGGCCGAGCATGGTGCCGACGGTGCGGTTGACGTTGCGGATCGGCAGCTGGATGCGGACGGTCTCGCCGTGCTCCAGGGCGTCGGCGGAGAGCGCGATCAGCTCGTTGTCCAGGGCCTTGTCGAGCGCGTGGTCCTGGGTGGTGGTGTTGTGCAGCGCGGCGCCCTCGGGCAGTTCGGGCACGTGGAAGAGCGGCGTCAGGTCGAGGCCGGCGGCCTTCCAGTGGGTGATGGCGTCGGCGGCGTCGATGTGCTCGGCGTGGCCGACCGCCTCGGCGATCGAGCGGAAGCCCAGCTCGGCGAGGATCTCCCGGACCTCCTCCGCGATGAACTCGAAGAAGTTCACCACGAACTCGGGCTTGCCGGAGAACCGCTCGCGCAGCACCGGGTTCTGGGTGGCGACGCCGACCGGGCAGGTGTCCAGGTGGCAGACCCGCATCATGATGCAGCCGGAGACGACGAGCGGCGCGGTGGCGAAGCCGAACTCCTCGGCGCCGAGCAGCGCGGCGATGACCACGTCGCGGCCGGTCTTGAGCTGGCCGTCGGTCTGGACGACGATCCGGTCGCGCAGGCCGTTGAGCAGCAGGGTCTGCTGGGTCTCGGCGAGGCCGAGCTCCCAGGGGCCGCCCGCGTGCTTGAGCGAGGTGAGCGGGGAGGCGCCGGTGCCGCCGTCGTGGCCGGAGACCAGCACGACGTCCGCGTGCGCCTTGGAGACGCCGGCCGCGACGGTGCCGATGCCGACCTCGGAGACCAGCTTCACGTGGATGCGGGCCGCCGGGTTGGCGTTCTTCAGGTCGTGGATCAGCTGGGCGAGATCCTCGATCGAGTAGATGTCGTGGTGCGGCGGCGGGGAGATCAGGCCGACGCCCGGGGTGGAGTGCCGGGTCTTGGCGACCCACGGGTAGACCTTGTGGCCGGGCAGCTGGCCGCCCTCGCCGGGCTTGGCGCCCTGGGCCATCTTGATCTGGATGTCGTCCGCGTTGACCAGGTACTCGGAGGTGACGCCGAACCGGCCGGAGGCGACCTGCTTGATCGCCGAGCGGCGCTCGGGGTCGTACAGGCGCTCCGGGTCCTCGCCGCCCTCGCCGGTGTTGGACTTGCCGCCGAGGCGGTTCATCGCGATGGCGAGCGTCTCGTGCGCCTCCATCGAGATGGAGCCGTACGACATGGCGCCGGTGGAGAACCGCCTGACGATCTCGGAGACCGGCTCGACCTCGTCGATCGAGATCGCCTCGCGGCCCTTGCCGTCGAACTTGAACAGGCCGCGGAGCGTCATCAGGCGCTCGGACTGCTCGTTCACCCGGCCGGTGTACTGCTTGAAGATGTCGTAGCGGCGCGAGCGGGTGGAGTGCTGGAGCCGGAAGACGGTGTCCGGGTCGAACAGGTGCGGCTCGCCCTCGCGGCGCCACTGGTACTCGCCGCCGATGTCCAGCGCGCGGTGTGCGGCGGAGATGCCGGAGGCCGGGTACGCCTTGGCGTGCCGGGCGGCCACCTCCTTGGCGACCTCGGCCAGGCCGATGCCGCCGAGCTTGGTGGTGGTGCCGGCGAAGTAGGTGTCGACCAGGTCCTGGGAGAGGCCGATCGACTCGAAGACCTGGGCGCCGCGGTAGGACGCGACGGTGGAGATGCCCATCTTCGACATGACCTTCAGAACGCCCTTGCCGAGCGCCTTGATCAGGTTCTTGATGGCCTTCTCGGGCTCCAGGCCGGTGAGGAAGGTGCCCTGGGCGACCAGGTCCTCGACGGTCTCCATCGCCAGGTACGGGTTGACCGCGCCGGCACCGTAGCCGATCAGCAGGGCCACGTGGTGGACCTCGCGGACGTCGCCGGCCTCGACCAGCAGCGCGGTCTGAGTGCGCTGCTTGGTGCGGATCAGGTGGTGGTGCACGGCGGAGGTGAGCAGCAGCGACGGGATCGGCGCGTGCTCGGCGTCCGAGTGGCGGTCGGAGAGCACCAGGATGCGGGTGCCGTCGGCGATCGCGGCGTCGGCCTCCTCGGCGATGGCCTTCAGCCGGGCGGCGAGTGCCTCGCCGCCGCCGGAGACCTTGTACAGGCCGGAGAGGGTGACGGCCTTCAGGCCGGCCTGGTCGCCGTCGGCGTTGATGTGGATCAGCTTGGCGAGCTCGTCGTTGTCGATCACCGGGAAGGTGATGCCCACCGAGCGGCAGTGCGCGGCCTCGGCGGCGAGCAGGTTGCCCTCCGGTCCGAGGTTGCTCAGCAGCGAGGTGACGAGTTCCTCGCGGATGGAGTCCAACGGCGGGTTGGTGACCTGCGCGAAGAGCTGGACGAAGTAGTCGAACAGCAGCCGGGGCTTCTCGGAGAGCGCGGCGATCGGGCTGTCGGTGCCCATCGAGCCGAGCGCCTCGCCGCCGGTCTTCGCCATCGGGGCGAGGATGATCCGCAGCTCCTCCTCGGTGTAGCCGAAGGTCTGCTGGCGGCGGGTCACCGAGGCGTGGGTGTGGTGGATGTGCTCGCGCTCGGGCAGCTGGGAGAGCTGGATCTGCCCGGCCGCCACCCACTCCTGGTACGGGTGCTCGGCGGCGAGCTGCGCCTTGAGCTCCGAGTCCTCGATGATGCGGTGCTCGGCGGTGTCGATCAGGAACATCTTGCCGGGCTGGAGCCGGCCCTTCTTGACGATCTTCTCCTGGTCGAGGTCGAGCACGCCGACCTCGGAGGAGAGCACGACCAGGCCGTCCTCGGTGACCCAGTACCGGGCCGGGCGCAGGCCGTTGCGGTCCAGGACCGCGCCGATCTGGGTGCCGTCGGTGAAGGTGACGCAGGCCGGTCCGTCCCAGGGCTCCATCAGGTTGGAGTGGTACTGGTAGAACGCGCGGCGGGCGGGCTGCATGGTGGCGTGGTTCTCCCACGCCTCCGGGATCATCATCAGCACCGAGTGCGGCAGCGACCGGCCGCCGAGGTGCAGCAGCTCCAGCACCTCGTCGAAGGAGGCCGAGTCGGAGTGGTCCGGGGTGCAGATCGGGAAGATCCGGCTCAGGTCGCCGGGCAGCACGTCGGAGGCGAGCTGGGACTCGCGAGCCGTCATCCAGTTCCGGTTGCCCTTGACGGTGTTGATCTCACCGTTGTGGGCGACGAACCGGTACGGGTGGGCGAGCGGCCAGCTCGGGAAGGTGTTGGTGGAGAAGCGCGAGTGCACCAGGCCGATGGCGGAGGCGTAGAGCCGGTCCGACAGGTCGGGGAAGAAGGGCTCCAGCTGGCCGGTGGTCAGCATGCCCTTGTAGACGATGGTGCGCGCGGAGAGCGACGGGAAGTACACCCCGGCCTCGCGCTCGGCGCGCTTGCGCACGATGAACGCGGTGCGGTCCAGGACCAGCCCGGCCTTCTCGGCGTGGCCGACGAAGAACTGCGCGAAGCGCGGCATCACCGAGCGGGCGGAGGCGCCGAGCAGGTCGGGGGCGACGGGGACCTCGCGCCAGCCGAGGACGGTCAGGCCCTCCTCGACGGCGATGGCGTCGACCCGGGCGGCGGCCTCGGCGGCGGCCTCGTCCTCGACGGGCAGGAAGGCGATGCCGACGGCGTACGAGCCGGCGGCGGGCAGCTCGAAGGAGACCTTGGAGCGCAGGAAGGCGTCCGGGATCTGGGTCAGGATGCCCGCGCCGTCACCGGAGTCCGGGTCGGCGCCGGTGGCACCGCGGTGCTCCAGGTTGCGCAGGACGGTGAGCGCCTGCTCCACGATCTTGTGGTCGGCGATGCCGGTCAGTGTGGCGACGAAGCCGACGCCGCAGGCGTCGTGCTCGTTCCTCGGGTCGTACAGGCCCTGAGCAGCAGGTCGCGCATCCGGAACGAGCGCGTAGGGCTGGCGTGCGGCGCCGGCCTGCTGAGGCTCGTTGGCGGAGTGCATGGATGCAGACAGCATCGGCTCTCCCGTCGTCGTCTTTGGCAAGTGCGAGTTGGCAATAGGGACGACGTTGGCCCTCTGCGATTTCGTGCAGGTTACATGATGCCGGAAATCCCGGTCAGTGGAACGCGGCGTCCACATCGCGGACAGAGTCCCCAGCTCAGAGGCTATTACCAGCCAGTAACCAGAAGGGGGAAGGCGAGCGTTCATCCGCACGCTCCCACCAGTGTGCCCGGGTCTGCGGACGGCGAAACAGGGGTGAAATCCGCCGTCCATTTACCGGGAACGACACCGCCTGCGATTCCGCCTCCGGCAACGGACCGGTGGGCACGAATCTGCGGGTCGTCACCTTCCGCTGGCGAGGTTAGGCCAGGTCGGGGCACCGAACCCATGTGTGGAACGTCACGCATCACCCAGCATATTCATGCAGCGCTCTGTGTCATCGCACGAGCCCGAACGGGTGAGGCACTCTGTCAGCTCACGCCCCTCCGGGGTGCCGCATGCACGTGGGCAACCACAGCAGGGGCGCGTGGGGGTACCCCCGGCCGAAGGCTGGGGGAGAACTGCGCGCGCAACCGTGCACCTACGTCGTGCCCTGGTCGCGCAGTTCCCCGCGCCCCTGTAGGAACCCTGTCCTGAACGGTGAACCCAAAGGTTCAGCCGACGTGGCCGCCGATGAGGAGGCCGAGGAGGTAGGTGACGCCGGCCGCCGCGCCGCCGAGGACCAGTTGGCGCAGGCCGCTGAACCACCAGGCGCGAGCCGTCACGCGGGCGACGACCGCACCGCAGAGGAAGAGACCGATGAGCGACAGCACCAGCGCCGGCAGCAGCGAGGTCGCGCCCAGCAGGTAGGGCAGCAGCGGCAGCAGGGCGCCGAGGGCGAAGCAGAGGAACGAGGAGGAGGCCGCCACCAGCGGCGACGGCAGGTCGTGCGGGTCGATGCCGAGTTCCTCGCGGGCGTGGATCTCCAGCGTCTGGTCCGGGTCGGCGGAGAGCTGGCGGGCCACCTCGTGGGCGAGCGCGGGCTCGACCCCGCGCGAGACGTACAGCTGCGCCAGCTCGGCCAGCTCGCCCTGCGGGTTGCGGTTCAGCTCCAGGCGCTCGGCCTCGATCTCCGCCTCGACCAGCTCGCGCTGCGAGGCGACCGAGGTGTACTCCCCCGCCGCCATCGAGCAGGCGCCCGCCGCGAGCCCGGCGAGGCCGGTCAGGATCACCGCACTGTTGCCGACGTTGCCGCCCACCACCCCGGTCATCAGCGCGAAGTTGGAGACCAGGCCGTCCATCGCACCGAACACGGCGGGGCGCAGCCAGCCGCCGTTCACATCGCGGTGGTGGCCCTCCGCGGGTATCCGCGGCCTGGGCTGCTCGTCGGCAGCGGGCTCGACAATGGTTGTGCTCACGGTGCAGGGCCTCCGAATCGATGTCCCCCCGGCAGCAGCCGGGCCCGGCTCCGGCCGTGGCGTGGCTGCCCGCGGGGCTCTCACATTGTTGAACGTAGTCGGATGGTCAGACACATTCCAGCAAAGTAAGGCTGTCCGAACACCGCGAAGGCCGCCCTCCGATGCTGCGGCGGGCGGCCGGGGTGCGGTGTCGGCGCAGGTCAGGAGTGGTTTTTCAGGTCCTTGTCCCGGTCCGTGACGGCACTGTCGGGGGCATCGGGTGCCGTGGTCCCGGCCGGGACGTCCGGCTCGCTCTCTGCGGACTCGGTCAACTCGTCCTCGTGGGCGGCCGGGTCGATCGAGTCGGGGGCCTCCCGTCCGGGACGCTTGCGGCCCACGATCAGCAGGTAGGCGACCGCGCCGACGAAGACCACGATCGAGGTCCAGTCGTTGAGCCGCAGGCCCAGGATGTGGTGTGCCTCGTCGATCCGCAGGTACTCGATCCAGGCCCGGCCCACGGTGTACGCGGCGACGTACAGCGCGAAGGCGCGGCCGTGGCCGAGGGTGTAGCGGCGGTCGGCCCAGAGCACCAGCAGGGCGACGCCGACGCACCAGATCGACTCGTAGAGGAAGGTCGGCTGGTAGACGCCGCTGACGATGCTGCCGTCCGGCTGGACCTTGTGGATCTCCAGGCCCCACGGGAGGGTCGTGGCCTTGCCGTACAGCTCCTGGTTGAACCAGTTGCCCCAGCGGCCGCAGGCCTGCGCCAGGGCGATGCCCGGCGCGATGGCGTCGGCGTAGGCGGGCAGCGGGACTCCTCGGCGGCGGCAGCCGATCCAGGCGCCGACCGCGCCGAGCGCGATCGCCCCCCAGATGCCGAGGCCGCCCTCCCAGATCTTGAAGGCGTTCCACGGGTTCTTGCCGTCACCGAAGTACAGCTGGTGGTCGGTGATCACGTGGTAGAGGCGTCCGCCGACCAGGCCGAACGGCACCGCCCACACGGCGATGTCACCCACGGTGTGCTTGGCACCGCCCCGGGCGACCCAGCGCTTGCTGCCGAGCCAGACGGCCACGACGACACCGATGATGATGCAGAAGGCGTACGCGCGCAGCGGGATCGGTCCCAGGTACAGGACGCCTCGCGACGGGCTCGGAATGTAAGCGATATCCATGGCAGGGTCGACGCTACCGTGCGCGCCCGCCCGACCGGGCACCGGTGCCGGTCACAGCTTGCGAACGACGGCCCGCCGTCCCTCCTTCGAGGGACGGCGGGGCGACTCGCGGGGCCGCTCGGGGGCAGCGCTCAGGGGGACGGCGAGGTGCCGGCCGCCGGGGCGGCGCTGCCGGTCGGGGCCGGGCTCGCGGAGGCGGCGCCGGTGGTGCCCAGCGGCTTGCCCTGGTTGGCTTCGTCGATCCACTTGACCAGGTTCTGCGGGCTGATCTCCTCGTCGCCCTTCTTGGGGTAGATCGGGGTGCCGTTCAGCAGGATGGTCGGGGTGGACTTGTAGCTGGACTTGTCGAAGTCCTGCTGCACCGCCGACACCCAGCCGCTGTACTTGTTGCCGTTGACGCAGCTCTCGAAGGCCGGGGTGTCCAGGCCGGGGACCTGCTTGGCCAGGCTGATCAGGGTGGCGTTGCTGCCGAAGGCGTCCGAGGTCTCGTCCGGCTGGTTCTTGTACAGGACGTCGTGGTAGTCGCGGAACTTGCCGGCGTCCTGGGCGCAGGCAAGCGCGTTGGCGCCGAGCTTGGAGCCCTTGCCGCCGAGCGAGCGGTCGATGAACGAGACCAGGTGGTAGTTGTTGTAGACCTTGCCCTGGTCCTGCAACTGGTCGACGGTGGCCGAGAACTCGCGCTCGAACGAGCCGCAGGCGGGGCAGCGCGGGTCCTCGTAGACGGTGAGCACGGACGGCGCGTTGGCGGGGCCGTCCGGGATCACCAGGTTCTTCGGGCCGATCGCGCCGGCCGGCGCGGCGACCGGGGTGTCCGGCTTGGAGCGCTGGTTCTGCACCACGACGCCGACCACGGCGGCGGCGGCGACCACCGCCAGCACGACGCCGACGACCGCCAGCTTCTTGTTCCGCTTGCCACGGGCCTCCTCGGCCGCCCGTTCCTCGTGCATCCGCTCACGGGCGGTGCGCTTGCCTTCTCGGTTCTTCTCACTCATTGCTCGGTACGTCCAAGGTGGGGGCCGGTGGATTCGGTTGCGGTGGGCGACGTGCCGCTACATGGCGAGCCAGGCGTCGGCCGAGAGCTTCGTCCGGGGCCGGAAGAGCAGCCAGCCCGCCATCAGCAGGAAGCCGGTGTCGCGCAGGATCTCCTGCAGGTACTCGGTCTGGGAGGCGGCGACCGCGCCGCCGCCGCCGAAGCAGCCGCAGTCGATCGAGATGCCGCGGGCCCAGGCCGAGCTGATCCCGGCGATGAAGGCGAGCAGCATGACGGCCGAGATGCCGGCCACGATCCGCACGCCCAGCCCGATGACCAGCAGCAGGGCCAGTGCCAGCTCCAGGAACGGCAGCGCGTACCCGACCGGCTTCACCAGGGATTCGGGCAGGATCTCGTAGGCCCGGACGGCCTGTGCGGCCGCGGCCGGGTCGGAGACCTTCGCGAACCCGGCCCAGGCCCAGACCACCGCGAGGCCGAGCCGGACGGCCAGGCCGACCCACTCCGCCACCGGCCCGTCCACCGCACGGCGCAGCGCCGAGCCGCCGCGCGGCTGCGCCGTCTGCTCACCGGCCATCTGGATACCCCCCTCGGAGTCACGTCCTGACGTGGCGGCACGTACGCCACCCGATGAACCGTAGGGGATGAGGGGCAGTTCCTCCACATTCGGGGTTTAAGCCTAATGAGTGACGTATCTGAGTGTATGTCCGATTAACTCACCGTCAGTCGACCGCCCTGTCAGCGGGCCCCCGGGGCACAGTGGCGGCCCGGGTGCACGGTGGCCAGCACCGGCCTGCCGTCGCTCTGCGAGCGGCTGGCCCGGGCCCCCGAGGCGAGCACGGCGGCCTGGCCGCATACGGACGCCTCCCGCTCGGCGCGCTCCGCACCCCGCCTGGCCAGCGCGTGTCCGACGGCGGCCTCCGCGCCGACGGCGGCGGTCAGGGCCAGGACCGCGGCGGCGGCCCGCAGGATGACGGCGCGCTGGAGGCCGGGCACCGGCAGCTCCTTCGATAGGTCTCGACGGCCGGTCGACCGCCTCACATTGGTTGAACAGTGCACGAACCACGAGGGGCGGAGACCACCCCAACTCGTCCCTCCACTCAACGCCGGTCAACCCTCACCGATGCGTCGGGAGCGCACTCTTCACCCTTTCGGGTCCACCGGCTTGCCACCGGCCCGTCAGGGCGGACGAAAGGGGCGCGGGGCCGTGCGGGACCGGAAGACACTGTGTCTTCCGGTCCCGCCCGTCCCCGCGCCCCTCGCGAGCCCCGGCCCGCAGGGCCGGCCCGTGGACCCGGCGCAGCCTCAGCGGCGGCGGACGCCCTCGGCCAGCTCGGCGGCCAGCCCGCGCACCGCCGTCAGCGCGGCGGCCTCGTCGCCGTCGGCGTCCAGGATGCGCTGGACGAACGCGGAGCCGACGATCACGCCGTCCGCGAAGCCCGCGACCTGGGCCGCCTGGTCGGCCGTGGAGACCCCGAGGCCGACGCAGACCGGCAGGTCGGTGGTGGCCCGGGTACGGGCGACCAGGTCCTCGGCCAGGTTGCCGACGGCCGCCCGGGTGCCCGTCACGCCCATCACGGCGGCCGCGTAGACGAAGCCGCTGCCGGCGGCGGTGACCTCCGCCAGGCGCGGGTTCTTGCTGCTGGGGGCGACCACGAAGACGGTGTCCAGACCGTGCTCCCCGGCGGCCTTGCGCCACTGCTCGGACTCCTCGACCGGCAGGTCCGGCAGGATGCAGCCCGCTCCCCCGGCGGCGGCCAGGTCGGCGGCGAACCGGGCGACGCCGTAGCGGTCGACCGGGTTCCAGTACGTCATCACCAGGACCGGCGCGTCCGGGTGGGCGGCCACCACCTCGGCGACGGTGCGCAGCACGTCCTTGATCCGGACGCCGCCGCGCAGCGCGATGTCGTCGGCGTGCTGGATGGTCGGACCGTCCAGCACCGGGTCGGAGTGCGGCAGGCCGACCTCGACGACGTCGCAGCCGCCTTCGAGCAGGGCGCGGGCGGCCTTGATGCCGCCCTCGATCGTCGGGAAGCCCGCAGGGAGGTACCCGACCAGGGCCGCGCGGTTCTCGGCCTTGGCGGCGGCGAGGGTCTGGCTGAGCTTCGAGCCCATGGTCACTTGCCCTCGCTGTCGTAGAGGCCGAAGTACTCGGCGGCGGTGTGCATGTCCTTGTCGCCACGGCCGGAGAGCGAGACCAGGATGGTCGCCTCCGGGCCCAGCTCGCGGCCGAGCACCAGCGCGCCGGCCAGCGCGTGCGCGCTCTCGATGGCCGGGATGATGCCCTCGGTGCGCGACAGCAGGCGCAGCGCCTGCATGGCCTGGTCGTCGGTGACCGGGCGGTACTCGGCCCGGCCGGTGTCCTTGAGCCAGGCGTGCTCGGGGCCGACGCCGGGGTAGTCCAGACCCGCCGAGATCGAGTGCGACTCGATGGTCTGGCCGTCCTCGTCCTGGAGTACGTACGTCCGGGAGCCGTGCAGCACGCCGGGGTCGCCCTTGGTGAGGGTGGCGGCGTGGCGCGGGGTTTCGGCGCCGTCGCCGGCCGCCTCGCAGCCGATCAGCCGGACGCCCGCGTCCGGGATGAACTCGTGGAAGATGCCCATCGCGTTGGAACCGCCGCCGACGCAGGCGACCACGGCGTCGGGCAGCTTGCCGGTGCGCTCGATGACCTGCTCGCGGGCCTCGATGCCGATCACCCGGTGGAAGTCGCGGACCATCATCGGGAAGGGGTGCGGCCCTGCGACGGTGCCGAACAGGTAGTGCGTGGAGTCGACGTTGGCGACCCAGTCGCGGAACGCCTCGTTGATGGCGTCCTTGAGCGTGCGGCTGCCGGACTTCACGGCGACGACCTCGGCGCCGAGCATCCGCATCCGGGCCACGTTGAGCGCCTGGCGCTCGGTGTCGACCTCGCCCATGTAGATGGTGCAGTCGAAGCCGAACAGGGCGCAGGCGGTGGCGGTGGCCACTCCGTGCTGCCCGGCGCCGGTCTCGGCGATGATCCGGGTCTTGCCCATCCGGCGGGTCAGCAGCGCCTGGCCCAGCACGTTGTTGATCTTGTGTGAGCCGGTGTGGTTCAGGTCCTCGCGCTTGAGCAGGATGCGCGCGCCGCCCGCCTCGGCGGAGAAGCGGTGCACGTCGGTGAGCGGGCTGGGGCGCCCGGTGTAGTCCTTGAGCAGGGCGTCCAGCTCGGCGGCGAACGCCGGGTCGGCCTTGGCCTTCTCGTACTCCTCGGCGACCTGCTCGACGGCGGCGACCAGCGCCTCCGGGATGAAGCGGCCGCCGTAGGCGCCGAAGTAGCCCTGGGCGTCGGGGACTTGGGTACCGGGCAGGTAATCGTTCTCGGACATGGCAGAGGTCCTTGGGTGTCGTGGTCGGACGGCTACGGTGACTCGGAGCGGCTTGCTCAGCCGTGAGTCCCACGCCATCGACTGCCCTGGACCTGGCCCGGCTCACAGCCGATCACGTACCGCACCCGCCGCCCCAGCACCCGGCGCGCGGGCGCGCGGCAGCCGCGCGGGCGGCAACCGGGAGCGAGGCGGGTGGCGAGTGACATGGCTCTGTTCAGCCCCGTCCGGGGTTGCGCAGCGCCGGGTGGGCGCCGGCGGCGACCAGGTCGGCCACGGCGGCCTTCGGGTCCCGGCCGGTCACCAGCGACTCGCCGACCAGCACCGCGTCGGCGCCGAGGTTGGCGTACGCGATCAGGTCGTGCGGGCCCCGGACACCGGACTCGGCGACCTTGACGATGTGCGCCGGGATGGCGTCCACCACGTTGCCGAAGGTGTTGCGGTCCACCTCAAGGGTCTTGAGATTGCGGGCGTTGACGCCGATGATGCGCGCTCCGGCGTCGACCGCGCGGGCGATCTCCTCCTCGTCGTGCACCTCGACCAGCGGGGTGAGGCCGATCGACTCGGCCCGCTCGATGAGCGAGACGAGGGCCGGCTGCTCCAGGGCCGCGACGATCAGCAGTGCGAGGTCGGCGCCGTGGGCGCGGGCCTCCCAGAGCTGGTACGCGGTGACGATGAAGTCCTTGCGCAGCAGCGGGGTGTCCACTGCGGCCCGGACTGCGTCGAGGTCGGCGAGCGATCCGCCGAAACGGCGCTGCTCGGTCAGTACGCTGATCGCCGCCGCGCCTCCGGCGGCGTAGTCCGCCGCGAGGGCCGCCGGGTCGGCGATCGCCGCCAGCGCCCCCTTCGACGGGCTGGAGCGCTTGACCTCGCAGATCACCCGGACACCGTCGCCGCGCAGCGCGGCGACGCCGTCCTTGGCCTCGGGTGCCTTGGCGGCCAGCTCCTTGAGCTCGTCAAGGGTGACCCGGGCCTGTCGCTCGGCGAGGTCCGCACGGACCCCGTCGATGATCTCGTCGAGCACGCTCACGCGGGTGCCCCCATCATTCTGCTAGGCATTCGGCCAGCTGCGCCGGAAGCGCTGAGTGCTCCGGCCTGGCGGATCCGGTCAAGTCCCACGGGTGCGATTCGCACGGATCGGTGAGGATCGTGTGCCGGTACGCCCCCGCCGGTTTTTTGATGATATCGGGCACGGGCCTCGTGAAGCGCATCGAAATGTTATCGGCCGACAGGGGCGTGAACCTCATCCGAGCGGCGCGCGTCTCGCGGAGCGGACCGGCGTGCAAGCCCTTCGCACACCACGCGGCGGCCCGGCGCGCGCTGCTCCACGGCTGCTCCGCCGCTGGTCTGCCGCTGCTCCACCCCTGGTCAGACCAGTGGCGGAGCTAGTCCGGCCCCGGCCGGGAGGTTGCGGAAGACCGTGAAGAGGGCCAGCACCAGCATCAGTACGGCGGTCTGCCGGCCACTGATAACGACGCGCGGCGAGGGGCCGCCGGTGAGCGCGGCCCAGAACCAGCGCAGCCAGAGCACCCCCAGCACGCCCGCCAGGGCGAGTACCAGCAGGTTGTCGTGGCCGGCGGTGGTGAGGTCGCCGTGGGCCAGTGCGTGCACGGCCCGCAGGCCGCCGCAGCCCGGGCACCACCAACCGGTGGCCCGCAGTACCGGGCAGGCCGGGTAGTGGCCGGGGGTGTTCGGGTCGACGGCCGCGACGTACAGCGCCGGGACGCCCACGGCGGCCAGAGCGGCGAGCGGACGGGCGATCCGCCGCAGCACCGGGGGCGGGGCGGCGGACTTCGGAGCGGCGGGCTTGCGGGCGGCGGGTACGTTCACGCCGCTGATTGTTCCCCGCCGTACTGCCGGACACCCGCACACCGGGCGGCGGCGTGGCGCGCACAGCGGCACACGGCGTGGCGCGGGTGGCAGCGCGGCGCGCGGCGCTGCGCGGAAGCCGCCGGGCCGCCGGGCAACCGGAACCGGGCAGCGCGAAGGGGCGCGGGGAAGCGCGCCGTCCGGAAGGTGCCGTCACTTCCGGATGCCGCGCGGTCTCCCCGCGCCCCTTCGGGTGGAACCGGCCGCGTCAGGCGGCGCTGGCGACGGACTCCGCCTCGGCGGCCACCGCGTGGTGCTGGTGGTGGCCCGGGGCCGGCTTGCCGAGGCCCGCCATCGCCATCGCCTTGCCGACCACGCCGGCGAGCACGACGACGGCCATGCCGACCCAGAAGAGCCAGACCATGGGGATGATCATGGCCACGCCGCTGACGCAGAAACCGGCGAAGGCGATGGTCACGCCGGTCCAGGCGGCGGGGTTGTGGCCGTGCGCTGCTGCCGACATCTCAGGTACTCCTTGGTTCTACGGGGCCCGGCCGGGCTGCGCGGGGCGCTCGGCGGGTTGACGTCTTCCATTGTGCCGGGCCGGTGTGACCGACCCCAAGCGGGGTCCGGGGTCAACTGGTGGGATCTTCGCCACGGTCCAGTGCCTGCCAGAGCTCGGCCGGGGTCCCGGCCGTCCCGGCCGACGGCCGGCCGGCCTTCGCCTTGCGGGTCGGGGCGTCGTACCGGGCGCCCATCGAGGGCCAGTCCCGCCCGTCCCGCAGGGTCAGCAGCCCCGCCAGCGCCAGCAGCAGCCCGCCGGCCAGCGCGACCCAGGGCCAGGCGGTGTGCGAGACCTGCTCCGCGTGCGCGCTGACCAGGGCGAGCTTGTGCGCGGCCTCGGCGTCCAGTCCGGCGGTGTCCCTGGCCCCGAGCACGGCCGAAACGGCCACCCCGAGCCCGGAGAGCAGCGCCAGGACGCCGACGGCGATCCGGCCCGCCCCCCGGACGGCGAACACCGCCACGGCCGCCGCCATCGCGACCAGCGCCAGCCCGCCGGGCAGTCCGGAGACGGCACTGCCGGTGACCGTGACCGCCAGCTGCTGACCGGCCCTGCCCTGCCCCCAGACCCGCCCGACGGCGGTCAGCACCAGCACGGCGCCGAGTCCCGTCAGCAGCAGCATCAGCCCGAGGCTGCGCCGGCCCGCCCCCTTCGCGGCAGGGGCGGGCTCATCGGCCACGGCGGGCGCGTCGGTACGGGGGGAGGGCAGCTCGGTCACCCGTCCACTATCCCTGACGCCCGCGACCGCACGGCCGGCCGGGGTCCTCCGGGAGGCCGTCGGTGCGGATCGCCCGGCTCCCGGTCACTCTCACGACAGCGGCGCCCGCAAGGTGTTGGCCGTGGCGACGGCGCGCAGGACGGCGGCGGCCTTGTTGCGGCACTCGGTGTCCTCGCTGTGCGGGTCGGAGTCGGCGACGACGCCCGCGCCGGCCTGGACGTAGGCGGTGCCGTCGCGCAGCAGGGCGGTGCGGATGGCGATCGCGGTGTCGGAGTCGCCCGCGAAGTCGAGGTAGCCGACGCAGCCGCCGTAGAGGCCCCGGCGGGTGGGCTCCAGCTCCTCGATGATCTGCATCGCCCGCGGCTTGGGCGCGCCGGAGAGGGTGCCGGCCGGGAAGCAGGCGGTGAGCACGTCGAAGGCGGAGCGCCCCTCGGCGACCCGGCCGGTGACGGTGGAGACGATGTGCATCACGTGGCTGTACTTCTCGACCGACATGAAGTCGACCACCTCGACGCTGCCCGGCTCGCAGACCCGGCCCAGGTCGTTGCGGCCCAGGTCGACCAGCATCAGGTGCTCCGCCCGCTCCTTCGGGTCGGCGAGCAGTTCGGCGGCGAGGTCGGCGTCCTCGTGCGGGGTGGCGCCCCGGTGCCGGGTCCCGGCGATCGGGTGCACCATCGCCTGACCACCCGTCACCTTGACCAGCGCCTCCGGGCTGGAGCCGACCACGTCGAAGCCGCCGTCGGCCGTGCCGTCCGGGCCGGGGAAGCGGAACAGGTACATGTACGGGCTGGGGTTGGTGGTGCGCAGGATGCGGTAGACGTCCAGGGCCGAGGCCGCGCAGGGAGCTTCGAAGCGCTGCGAGGGGACGACCTGGAAGGCCTCGCCGGCCCGGATCCGCTCCTTGATCTCCTCCACGGCGGCCCGGTACGGGGCGCCGCCGAAGGGTGAGTGGGCGTCAACGGCGGTCGGGGTGAAGACCGCAAGCCCCGGGTCGACCGGGTGGGCGAGGTCGGCCTCCATCGCGTCGAGGCGGGCGACGGCGTCCGCGTAGGCCTCGTCGACGCCGCTGGCCAGGTCGTTCTGGTTGACCGCGTTGGCGATCAGCAGCACCGAGCCGTCCGAGTGGTCCAGGACGGCCAGGTCGGTGGCGAGCAGCATGGTCAGTTCGGGGAGTTCGAGGTCGTCGGGCGTGAGGTTCGGCAGCTTCTCCAGCCGGCGGACGATGTCGTACCCGAGGTAGCCGACCAGGCCGCCGGTGAGCGGCGGGAGGCCGTCGTCGTCGTGGCGCGGGGTGTGCAGCGCGGCCAGGGTGGCCCGCAGTACCTCCAGCGGGTCGCCCTCGGTGGGGATGCCGACCGGCGGGGCGCCGTGCCAGCGGGCGTTGCCGTCCCGGTCCGCGGTGAGGGTGGCCGCGCTGCGCACGCCGACGAAGGAGTGGCGCGACCAGGTGCCCTGCTCGGCCGACTCCAGCAGGAAGGTCCCCGGGCGCTCGCCGGCCAGGCTCCGGTACAGGCCGATGGGGGTGAGACCGTCCGCGAGGAGCCGGCGGGTGACCGGGATGACCCGGGTGTCTACGGCGAGCTTGCGGAATGCCTCAAGGTCCATGGGGTTCAGCACCGTTCAGGGTTGGCGGACAGTGGGGAGAAGACTACCGAGCGGGCAGCAGGACGTCCTCGTCGAAGCAGGTCCGCGCACCGGTGTGGCAGGCGGCGCCGACCTGGTCGACCCGGACGAGCAGGGTGTCGCCGTCGCAGTCCAGCGCGACCGACTTGACGTGCTGGTAGTGGCCGGAGGTGTCGCCCTTGACCCAGTACTCGTTGCGGCTGCGGCTCCAGTAGGTGCAGCGGCCGGTGGTGAGGGTGCGGTGCAGCGCCTCGTCGTCCATCCAGCCGAGCATCAGCACCTCGCCGGTGTCGTACTGCTGGGCGACGGCGGGAAGCAGGCCGTCGGCGGTGCGCTTGAGGCGGGCGGCGACGACGGGATCGAGCGCGGTGCTGCCGGGGGCTGCGGGTGAGGTCGACATGCGGCCATTGTCGCAGCCCGGCCTGCCGCCGCCCCGCCCGGCCGCCCGGGCCGCGCGGCCCGGCGGCCACCGCCCACGGTCAACGTCCGGCGGTCAACGTCCGGGTACGGGACCGGGTCCCGGCCCGGGCGCCGGCTCGGGGCTCGCGCAGCCGTCCGGCCAGACCACCTGGACGTACAGGCCCGCCCGGCGCGCCTGCGCCACCACCTCGGCGGCCTCGCTGCCGGGACGGCCGTCCCAGACGGCGATCACCTCGTCCACCATGCCCACCAGGGCCCGGCAGGTGTCGTCCCCGAGCCCGCCCGACTCGGCGGGCGCCAGCCGGTGCACCGCGTTGGCCTCGTTCAGCAGCCGCTGCCTGGTCCGGCTGCCGGGCCCGGCGAAGGCCCCGGCCCGGCCGGCACCGGCCGGGACGATCACCTCGACCTTGCCGCCGTGGTCGAGCACCGCCTGCGCGAACCAGCTCTCCGGCCCCTCCCGCAGGCAGGTCACCCCGACCAGCTCGTAACTGCCGAACACCGTGACCAACTGCCACATCTCGCCGCGCACCAGCATCTCGGTGATCCCCGAGAGGCCTTCGTGACCGATGATTCCGACTCGCATGAGTGAAAGACCCCTTGAACGGGTCGTGCCGCCCTCAGCGTAGGGCACGGCCCGGCCGCGCAGCCCGCCGATCCCGGGCCGGTGCGCGGCCGGACTGGGATAGCTTGGAGCACCGACAGCTCGAACACCCGTGCACCAGCACGTCCGTACACCCGTACACCCGTACACCGACCGGTCGTACCGCGTCGACCGCCGCCGGACCGAGGAGGCCCCCGCTTGAGCACGTACCAGCAGCAGCCCGGATGGACCCCCGGGTGGGGCGGTGCGCCCGCGCCGCTCGGGCACCCGTCGCTCCAGCAGACCGCCGCTGCGCACCTGCACCCCGGCGAGGCGCTGCTCGGCGTGTTCGCGGTCGACCTCGACCCGCTGCTGCCGCTCTGGACCGTCGACTGGGGGCAGACCCGCAGCGACCTGCTCTGGGCGCCGGTGCGGTTCCTCGTCCGGTGCCTGCGCGGTCTCTGGCGCGGGATCTGCCTGTACTTCCTCCCCCGCTGGCTGGTGGAGATCCTGATGCCCGACCTGCTGTACCGCCGGCCGTACGGGCTGCGCCTGGAGCGGCGGGCGTACCGCGCGATCCGGCGGCCGCTGCACGGCGGCTCGTGGAGCGGTGGCGAGAAGAGCACGGCCCGGGCGGTGTGGCGGGCCGTGCGGACCACGCCGGGCGAGAAGCTCCGGGCCGACCACGACCACTTCACCCTGGTGCTGACGGACCGCCGGATGCTGCTGCTGAGCCGGCTCTGGCTGTACGAGGAGTCGAAGGCCTACCAGGCCACCGGACTGCTCGAACTGCCGCGCGGCACGTACGGGCTGCGCCGGGACGTGCCGGGCTCCGTGTTCACCCGGCGGATCGACCTGGCCTTCAGTGACGGCTCGTGGATCGCGCTCGACGCGGTCAACGAGGACGCGCTGAAGGGGCTGACCGCCCTGCTGGGCTGACGGGCCGGCCCCGGCCGGGACGCCCGAGGGGGCACCGCGGAGTCCGCGGTGCCCCCTCGGGCGTGGGGCCCGCCGTCCGGCGGGCGCGGGCGTCACCCGAAGGCGCTCTCGATCCTGGACGTGTCGACCCGGTACGGCGCCGGCTCGGTCTCGATCCCCAGGTCGTGCCCGAGCTCGCCCTCGACGGCGGACTTGTTGGTGCCGCTCATCAGGCCCTCCTTCGCCACTCCCAGGGCCGACTTGCCGGCCGCCCCCGCAAGGCCCTTGAAGCTGAGGTCACCGGTCTGCACCTGGTCGTCCGGGCTGATGCCGAGGACGTTGTCGATACCGTCCTGGGCCAGGCCGGTCAGCTTGCCGTCGGCGTAGCTGACGCCCTTGCGGACGGCGAAGTCCTTGAGGCCGTCGCCGACCCCCGCCATCGACTTGTCCTTCCAGGCGTCCTTGGCCAGCTTGCCGAGTCCGTCCCCGCCCTGCTCGAAGTCCCGGAGCCCCTGGGCCGCGGTCTTGACCTCCTTGAGCGCGTCCATCGCCTTCTTGGCGTCACCGATGCTCCTGGCCGTCTTGACGGCGGACCCGAGCTTCTTGAGCGCCATCAGGAGCTTTTCGAGCGTCTCGGCCAGCTTCGTGGACACCCGGGCGACCCGGGCCACGTAGACCGCGATCTCGCCCTCGGTGAGCAGCGCGTCCGCGATGACGCCGATGCCCGCCGTGAAGACGGCGATCACGGCCTCGGCGGCGAGCGAGGCGATCAGTGCCTCGATCGCCTCGCTGATGATCTCGATGACCATGCCCTCGGCGAGGGCGCACTCCTGGGCGCACTGGCCGATGATCTGCGCCGTCTGCAGCATGCAGTCGGCGGTGGAGTCGAGAGCCTCGACCACCTGGCCCATGTGGTTGCCGAAGGAGTCGGACGCGGTGCCCGACCACTGCCCGGCCAGCGGCTGGACGCGGCCGCGCAGTTCCTCCGCCGCCAGCTGCGCGGCCTTCGCCTGCGCCTGCCACTCCTGGGCGGCGGCGTTCAGCTGGGCGAGGTCACCGGTGACCTTCTCCAGCTCGTCCATCAGGCCGGACTTCTCCAGCGCGTACTGGACGGCCTCGTCCAGCATGCCGCCCAGACCGCCCCGGGACGGGTGGGTCGCCTCGGGGATCGGGGCCATCGGCGTCGGCGGGGTGGCCTGCGCCCAGTCGTACGCGGCGCTCCCGGACTCGTCTCCCGGCGCCGATCCCGGGTAGCCGCCGGAGGAGGAGTGGAGACGCGACGTGGGACCGGCCGCAGCACCGCCCACCGCACCGACCGCTGCCCCGACGCCCGCGCCGACGCCGGCCGCGAAGCCGCCGCCGGAACCCTCGCCGCCCGAGCCCTCGCCACCGGCGCCCTCACCGGCGCCGTCGCCCACGGAGTCCAGGCCCGTCGAGGACTCCCCCGTGGAGCCCCCGCCTTCGCCCGAGCCGTCCTCGGGCCCGAAGAGCTTGCCGTTGACCCACTCGCCGGCCTTGTCGCCGACCTTCTCGCCGACCTTGTCCTTGAAGCTGTCGCCGGCCTTCTGGACGAGGCCCCCGAGGAAGCCGTGCTGCGGCTCGCCGCCCGCCTCGCCACCGCCGCCGTCCGGCGCGGGGTCGTCGCGGTCCGGTGCGGGGTGCGGCGCGCCGTTGTCGTCCGGCGGCACGGGATTCGGCGCGGGGTGCGGGCCGGGGTGCGGGTGCGGGTGCACGACCGGCTCGGGCGGGGTGGGAGCGGGGTGGGGGTGGTTGCTCCAGGACTGGCCCGGCTGCCGGGGGTCGACCGGCCGGTGCGTCGGCTCCGGAGCCGGGGTGTGCCCGTGGGTGTGCCCTGACGTGTGGTGCTGACTCACTGTCCGCCCCCGAGACCCGAGCTGATCGCACGATCCTGCTCGGCGTAGTTCTGTGCCGTGTAGTTGAGCCCGTCCGCCGTACCGGTCAGCGCCTGGAGGAGGTCGGCGAGGTTCTGCCGGCTCGCGTCGGCGTGCTCCTGGTAGACCTGTGCCAGATTCTGAGCGTTCGGCAGGTGGCCGAAGGCGTCCGACGAGATGGCGATCCCGGAGACCGCCGACTGGATCTGCCCTACCTGCTCGGCCTGTCCGGCGACCGTTGCCGCATATCCGCTGATCGAGTCGGGCTGTGCCCGAAACCCCGTGTCCCCCATGGCAGATGCCCTTCAGCTAGCCGCTATTCAGCGGCTTATCCTACTGACACACGCATCCCGGGCGTACCGAGGGTCGGCCGCCACCCCCTGGGCCCGGCCACCTCGCGCCGCTCCGCCGCAGCCCCCGCACGGAACCCGCGAATCCGTGGCGCCACCCTCACCGGGCCGCCACAATGGGCCGCGACGGGTGGGCGGGCCGAGGGGGACGGACAGACATGACAGACGAGCCGACAGAGCGGCGTCCGCGCCGCGCACGGGCAGCGGTGATCGTGGTCCTCGCACTGGCGCTGGTGGCCGCCGTGACGGTCCTGCTCTGGCCGGACGCGCGGAAGAAGGCCGCCCTCCCGCCGCCCCCGACGGCGCCGAGCACGTCGAGCGCCCCGTCGCCGAGCCCGACGAAGGTGCTGCCGTACCCGTACTTCCTGCCGGGGACGTGCTTCGACCACCCGCAGCTCAGCACCGTGATCACCCGGGCCGAGGCCCGGCCGTGCGCTCAGGGGCACGACGGCGAGGCGATCGCCGACGTCGTGCTGCCCGAGGGGCTGACCAGCGACACCCAGATCGGCCGGGCCCTGCGGGAGGCCTGCAAGACGCCGCTGGCCCAGTGGGAGCAGCGCCAGGGCGGCGGCGGCCCCTACTACGGCTTCCCGCTCGGCCCCTACCTCCAGTACTACGAGGCGGGGATGCGGGACGCCACCTGCACCCTGACGGCCAGCGACCGGCAGGGCGGCCGGAAGCTGACGGGTCTGCTGCGGTAGGTCTATGTTGACGCCATGTCGAACTTCGCACGTACCGAACGTCAGCGGCTGGCCGACCTGCTGACGGCGGCCGGCCCCGAGGCGCCGACCCTCTGCGCGGGGTGGACGGCCAGGGACCTGGCCGCGCACCTGCTGCTGCGCGAGCGCCGGGCCGACGCGGCCCCCGGGATCCGGGTGAAGGCGCTCGCGGGCTGGACGGCGAAGGTCCAGGCCGGGTACGCGGCCCGTCCGTACGAGGAGTCCGTCCGGGTGTTCCGGGCCGGGCCGCCCCGGTTCTCGCCGTTCGCGCTGGCGCGGGTGGACGAGGCCGCGAACACCGTCGAGTACTTCGTCCACGCGGAGGACGTCCGGCGGGCGCAGGGCGGGGAGCGGGGCTGGGAGCAGGGCGGGGGGCCGGAGGATGTCCCGGCCGGCCTGGCGGCGGCGCTGTGGCGGCGGCTCCCGCTGCTCGCCCGGCTGGAGGCGGGCCGGAAGTCGCCCGTACGGCTGGCGCTCGTCAGCCCCGGCCGGGGCCGGATCGAGGTCGGCCCGGCCGGTGCGGAGGTCGTCGAGGTGACCGGCGAGCCGGGCGAGTTGGTGCTCTTCGCGTTCGGGCGCGGCGCCCGGGCTGCGCTCACGGTGGAAGGCGCGGAGGGGGCGGTGGCGGCGCTGCGTGCGGCGCTGCCACTGCCCCCGGCCGACCGGTGAGGTCAGCGGCACAGCCTGGTGGTGTGCAGCTGCGGGTCGGCCTTGATCTCGGCCTCGGTGAACCGCTCGGTGACCCACTGCTTCTGCGAGAACAGCACGGCCTGGTCGCTGTAGTGGGGTGACGTGGGGTTGACGGACTCGCCGTAGGTGAGCAGCGTCCGGGCGTCCGGGCCGTGCGGCGTCAGCTCGACGGCCATCACGAAGCTGGAGCCGAAGGCCCCGCCCGCCTGCCCGGGGTCGACGGCACCGGCGCCGCCCGAACCCACCGTCGCGTTGAGCACGTTGAAGCAGCCCTCGCCGCCGTCGCAGCCGTTCAGCGGGACGCCCGCCCAGCGCTGGGTGCTCGCCGGGGCGGCGTCGGGTGCGAGGCCGCGCGACCCGAGCTGCTGCACGGCGTCGGCCAGGGCGCGCTGCACCTGCGGGTCGTCGCCGTTGATGCCGCGCGGGGTGGTGAGCGGCTGGGCCGGGTCGTACGGCACCCGCCACCAGGTCTGCGGGATCCGCCAGTCGTTCAGCAGCCCGAAGAAGGCGGACCACAGGACGGCGCCGTGGCTGTCGGCGTCGCCGCGCAGATTCCAGCCGGCCAGCGCGTCGCAGGCGGCCCGGGTGTCGACCGGGGTGCCGTCGGTGGCGGTCAGGGTGGAGTGGGCGCGGCACATCGTGAGCACGTCATCCCGGCCGAGCTCCCCGCTGAGGTCGCGGTCACCGAGCATCGTGTCCTGGAGCGTGGGCAGGGTGAAGCCCGGCGTGCCCAGCCCGTCCGTCCCGTCCAGCCGCTGCGCGATCATCCGGAGCCCGAGCTGCGGCCGCAGGTCGAGCTGCCGCCCGGAGGCATAGACACCCGGGTAGCCGGTGAGCGGTTCGGCGGGGTTGGCGAGGTACGGGCTGTTGTTGGAGTTGGCCAGGTAGTCCGTGCGGGTCAGCCGGGGAGCACTGCCCGGGCCGAAGATGCCCGGCTCGATCGCGTCCGGGTCGCTGCCCCAGTCGCAGGCCGTCGTCGAGCCGTCCAGGGCGCCGCCCGGGACGGCGCACTGCCGGGCCTGGGCGTCGGTGAGGTGCGGGACGACCGAGGAGTCGGTGAAGTACGCCGTACCACCGGTGTCGGTCGCGAGGGTGTACGTCCACGGGATGCCCTGGTAGGCGCTCTGCGCGGCCTTCAGCTGAGCGACGTTCTGCGAGGTGTCCATCGCCAGCCACTCGTTCATCGAGCGCAGGTTGTCGGCGTTGGCGTCCCGGATCGCGTAGGCGTTCGCCGCCGTCCAGTTGCTCGCCAGCACCGGACCGTAACGGGAGGTGTAGAGCGTGCTGGTGACGGTGGCCGGCTTGCCGTCGGCCCCGGGCGCGGAGACCTGGACGGTCTGCCGTGTCATCGGCACGGCCTTCCCGTCCACCAGGTAGCTGGTCGGGTCGCCGGGCACCAGCGAGAGCCGGTAGAGCTCGGCGTGCTGTGCGTAGGTGGTGGTGTGCGTCCAGGCCAGGCCCCGGGTGTGGCCGATCTCGACCAGCGGCGTGCCGTAGATGCTGGCACCGGAGACGTCCAGCACCCCGGGGATCGTCAACTGCACCTGGTAGAAACGGGCGTTGCCCGTCCACGGCAGGTGCGGGTTGGCCAGCAGCATCCCGTCGTGGCCCTGCGTCGCATCCCGGCCGAGCGCCCAGCCGTTGCTGCCCGTCCGGCTCACCGGCGCGTCCGGGGCGCCCGGGACGCCCGAAGCACCCGGGGCGCCCGGGAGGGAGAGCGGAGCGGGCGGTGCGGCCGCGGCCTTGCCGCCGGCACCCGCACCGGCACCCGCGCCGGTGCCGGCCGTCGGCGGCGTCGCGGTGGCGATCAGCTGCTTGTACTGCGGGGCTCCGGCCACCTGGTCGACGTCGTGGATGAGCGTCCAGATGTCCAGTGCGGTGATCGGGCCGACCCAGGGCTTGCCCTTGCAGGTCGGGTCCGGCAGGTTCGCCACGCCGGTGTCGCGCAGGTAGCGGTTGTAGCCGTCGGCGTACCCGTCGACCAGTTGGCGCATCCGGTCCGTGGGGCCGAGCGGTGCCGGGCGGTCCAGCAGCTGCTGGACGGTGCCGGCCTCCCGCTGCGCCTGGTAGTAGGTGTCGCTGGCCAGGTTGGTGGCAGGGCTCTCCAGGATGTCGCTGGAGGCCGCCGTCGGGCCGAAGTACCTGGAGCGCTCACCCCGGAGCGTCACCACCCGGTCGGCCGTCGCGCAGAGGTTGTCCTGGGCGAACGCGTAGCCGTACCCGTACCCGAGACCGCCGAAGTCGTGCGCCAGGATGTGCGGTATCCCGTACTCGGTGCGCCGGATCTCGGCCGTGTGCCCGTTGCCGCTCGTCGTCGTGACGGCCGAGGCCGTCGACGGTGCGGACGCGGAGGCGGGTGTCGGCAACAACCCCGGGGCTGCGGCGATGCACAGGGCGGCGGCGGAGGCCGCCAATCGCTTCAGCGGGAACCGGTGGTAACGCTTGGTCAGCTCGCCAGGTTCTCTCATGCGGCCAAGATTTCCACGGGTGGTGACGGAGCGTCATCCTCCTCCAGGGCGGACTTCGCGGGTACGCGTCACTCCTTGGATGTACTCCTGTGGACCGACGCGGCGGGGCCCGCCGCGCGGCGCCCTCGGGCGGTGTGCGGCGGGCCCCGGTGGAGCCGTTCGGTGGAGCGGCCGGGCCGCTCAGCGGACCGGGTGGCCGGCCTCGCGCAGGGCGGTCTTGACCTGGCCGATGTGCAGGTCGCCGAAGTGGAAGACGCTCGCGGCGAGGACGGCGTCGGCGCCGGCCTCGACGGCCGGGGCGAAGTCGGCGAGCCGGCCGGCGCCGCCGGAGGCGATCACCGGGACGGAGACCGCCTTGCGGACGGCACGGATCATCTCCAGGTCGTAGCCGTCCTTGGTGCCGTCGGCGTCCATCGAGTTGAGCAGGATCTCCCCCGCGCCCGACTCCGCCGCGCGGCCCGCCCATTCGACGGCGTCCAGGCCGGTGCCCTGGCGGCCGCCGTGGGTGGTGACCTCGTAGCCGGAGGCGGTCTCGGTCCCTTCGGGGCAGCGCCGGGCGTCCACCGAGAGGACGAGCACCTGGCGCCCGAAGCGCTGGGCGATCTCGCGGATCAGCTCGGGCCGGGCGATGGCGGCGGTGTTGACGCCGACCTTGTCCGCGCCGGCCCGCAGCAGCCTGTCGACGTCCTCGACGGCACGGATGCCGCCGCCGACGGTGAGCGGGATGAAGACCTGCTCGGCGGTGCGGCGGACCACGTCGTAGGTGGTCTCCCGGTCGCCGGAGGAGGCGGTGATGTCCAGGAAGGTCAACTCGTCGGCGCCCTCGGCGTCGTAGAGCTTCGCCAGTTCGACCGGATCGCCCGCGTCGCGCAGGTTCTGGAAGTTGACGCCCTTGACCACCCGGCCGTTGTCGACGTCGAGGCAGGGGATCACACGTACTGCGAGGGTCACGGCGTGCCTTCCAAGGGCTGTGCGACTGGCTGTGCGAGCGGTCGGGCGAGTGGTTCGGCGAGCGAGGCGGCGAGCCCGGGGCGGTGGGCCTCGACCTCGACCTCGACCATCATCCGGGAGTCGATCAGGCCCTCGACCACGACCATGGTCGCCACCGGGCGGGTCGCGTCGAAGAGCTTCTTGTGCGCCCGGCCGACCTCGTCGCAGTCCCGGACGTGGGTCAGGTACATCCGGGTGCGGATCACGTCGGCGGCCGAAAGCCCGTACTGGGCCAGGGCCTTGAACGTGACGCCGAAGGCGGCCAGGGCCTGGTTGTACGGGTCGCCCTCGTGCTGGACCATGCCGTCGTCCCAGGCGGTGGTCCCCGCCACGTAGACGAAGTCCCCGGCCGTCACGGCGCGGGCGAAGCCGAACTCGTCCTCCCAGGGGGACGTGCCGGATACCCAGTGGGTGCGCGGATTCGGTGTGCCGGCCGGGGTCTCGGTCATCGGGATACAGCCTCCAGGGCCTCTTCGAGGGTGAACTTCTGCTCGTAGAGGGCCTTGCCCACAATGGAGCCCTCGACACCTACCGGTACCAGGCCCGCGATGGCGCGCAGGTCGTCGAGCGAGGAGACACCGCCGGAGGCGACCACCGGCCGGTCGGTGGCGGCGCAGACGTTGCGCAGCAGCTCCAGGTTGGGCCCGGTGAGGGTGCCGTCGCGGTCCACGTCGGTGACGACGTACCGGGTGCAGCCCTCGGAGTCGAGGCGGGCCAGCACCTCGTACAGGTCGCCGCCGTCGCGGGTCCAGCCGCGGCCGCGCAGGGTGGTGCCGACCACGTCGAGGCCGACCGCGATCTGGTCACCGTGCTCGGCGATGACCTTGGCGACCCACTCGGGGGCCTCCAGGGCGGCGGTGCCGAGGTTGACCCGGGTGCAGCCGGTGGCGAGGGCGGCGGCCAGCGACTCGTCGTCGCGGATGCCGCCGGACAGCTCGACCTTGATGTCGAGGCGGCCGGTCACCTCACGGAGCAGCTCGCGGTTGGAACCGGTGCCGAAGGCGGCGTCCAGGTCGACCAGGTGCAGCCACTCGGCGCCGGCGTTCTGCCAGGCCAGGGCGGCGGCGAGCGGCTCGCCGAAGGAGGTCTCGGTGCCGGAGGCGCCCTTGACCAGGCGGACGGCCTGGCCGTCCCGGACGTCGACGGCGGGGAGGAGTTCGAGGCGGCTCATATGCAGCAACTTCCAAGCGTCAGAGGGTGTTGACCTGTCAGAGGGTGTTGACCCAGTTGGTCAGCAGGGCGGCACCGGCGTCGCCGGACTTCTCGGGGTGGAACTGGGTGGCCCAGAGCGGGCCGTTCTCGACGGCGGAGACGAACGGCTGCCCGTGGGTGGTCCAGCTGACCAGCGGCGCGTTGATCTTCTCGTTGGTCACCTCCAGCTCCCAGTTCCGGACGCCGTAGGAGTGCACGAAGTAGTAGCGCTCCTGCGGGTCGAGCCCGGCGAACATCCGGCCGCCCTCGGGGCGCTCGACGGTGTTCCAGCCCATGTGGGGGACGACCGGCGCGTCCAGCGGCTCGACCGTGCCGGGCCACTCGTCGCAGCCGGGCGTCTCGACGCCGTGCTCGACACCGCGCTCGAACAGGATCTGCATGCCGACGCAGATGCCGAGCACCGGCCGGCCGCCCGCGAGGCGGCGCCCGATGATCACGTCGCCGCGGACGGCCTTCAGCCCGCGCATGCACGCCTCGAAGGCTCCCACGCCGGGGACGAGCAGGCCGTCCGCGTCCAGCGCGGTCTGGAAGTCGGAGCTGACGGTGACCGTCGCCCCGGTCCGCTCGACGGCGCGCTGCGCGGAGCGGAGGTTGCCGGACCCGTAGTCGAGGACCACGACGTTCTTGGACATGAGAAGAGGTGATCCAGTCTCTAGAGGCGCATGGCGCCGGCGGCCAGGCACATCACCGCGCCGATCGCGAGGACCGCGATCACGCTCTTCGAGTGCTTCTGCTTCCAGAACGAGTACACACCGCCGGAGAGGAAGAGTCCGACGACGATCAGCAGTGTTGCTTTGCTCACAGCGCACCCTTGGTCGAGGGGAGGATGCCCGCCGCGCGCGGGTCGCGCTCGGAGGCGTAGCGCAGGGCACGGGCGAGGGCCTTGAACTGGCATTCGACGATGTGGTGCGCGTTGCGACCGTACGGTACGTGCACGTGCAGCGCGATGGCGGCCTGGGCCACGAAGGACTCGAGTATGTGCCGGGTCATCGTGGTGTCGTAGGAGCCGATCATCGGCGCCATGCCCTCGGGCTCGGTGTGCACCAGGTACGGGCGGCCGGAGAGGTCCACGGTGACCTGGGCGAGCGACTCGTCCAGCGGCACGGTGCAGTTGCCGAAGCGGTAGATGCCGACCTTGTCGCCGAGCGCCTGCCGGAAGGCGGCGCCGAGCGCGAGGGCGGTGTCCTCGATGGTGTGGTGGCTGTCGATGTGCAGGTCGCCGTCGGTCTTCACGGTGAGGTCGAAGAGTCCGTGGCGGCCGAGCTGGTCGAGCATGTGGTCGTAGAACCCGACGCCCGTGGAGATGTCGGTCTTTCCGGTGCCGTCGAGGTCGATCTCGACGAGGACCGAGGTCTCCTTGGTGGTGCGCTCAACGCGTCCGAGACGGGACATACGAGTTACAGCTCCTTGATCACAGTGGCGACGGCTTCCAGGAAGGCGTCGTTCTCGGCGGGAGTCCCGGCGGTGACGCGCAGCCGGCCGGGGACGCCGTTGTCGCGGACGAGCACACCCCGGTCGAGGATCGCCTGCCACACGGCGTGGGTGTCGGCGAAGCGGCCGAACTGGATGAAGTTGGCGTCCGAGTCGGTGACTTCGAGGCCGAGGTCGCGCAGCGCGGCGACCAGCCGGTCGCGCTCGGACTTCAGCCGCTCGACGTACCCGAGCAGGGTGTCGGTGTGCTCCAGGCAGGCCAGCGCCGTCGCCTGGGTGACGGCCGAGAGGTGGTACGGCAGCCGGACCAGCTGCACGGCGTCCACCACGGCCGGGTCGGCGGCCAGGTAGCCGAGCCGCAGCCCGGCGGCGCCGAACGCCTTGGACATCGTGCGGGTGACCACCAGGTGCGGGCGGCCTTCGAGCATCGGCAGCAGCGAGGCGCGGTGCGAGAACTCGACGTACGCCTCGTCGACGATCACCATGGTCGGCTTCACGGCCTGCGCGGCGTCGTACAGCGCGAGCACGGTGTCGGCGGCGACGGCGGTGCCGGTCGGGTTGTTCGGCGAGCAGACGAAGACCACGTCGGGGCGGTGCTCGCGCAGCGCGACCAGCGCGGCGTCGAGGTCGACGGTGAAGTCCTCGCGGCGCGGGCCGGAGATCCACGTCGTGCCGGTGCCACGGGAGATGAGCGCGTGCATCGAGTACGAGGGCTCGAAGCCGAGCGCGCTACGGCCGGGCCCGCCGAAGGTCTGCAGCAGCTGCTGGAGCACCTCGTTGGAGCCGTTCGCCGCCCAGACCTGCTCGCGGGTGACGGCGAAGCCCGTCGTCCGGGACAGGTAGGCGGCCAGGCCCTCGCGCAGCTCGACCGCGTCGCGGTCGGGGTAGCGGTTGAGGTGGCGGGCCGCCTCGGCGACCCGCTCGGCGATCCGGGCCACCAGCGGCTCGGGCAGCGGGTACGGGTTCTCGTTGGTGTTCAGCTGGACGGGAACGTCCAACTGCGGCGCGCCGTACGGGGACTGTCCGCGCAGCTCGTCGCGGATCGGGAGGTCGTCGATCTTCATGCGCCGGGAACCGTCCAGTCGAAGCGGGCGCGGATGGCGTCACCGTGACCGGGCAGGTCCTCGGCGTTCGCGAGGTTCACCACGTGCGCGGCGACGTCCGCCAGCGCCTCGCGGGAGTAGTCCACGACGTGGATGCCGCGCAGGAAGGACTGCACCGACAGGCCGGACGAGTGGCAGGCGCAACCCCCGGTCGGCAGCACGTGGTTGGACCCGGCGGCGTAGTCGCCGAGCGAGACCGGCGCGTACGGGCCGATGAAGATCGCGCCCGCGTTGAACACCCGGGCGGCGACGGCGCGGGCGTCCCGGGTCTGGATCTCCAGGTGCTCGGCGGCGTAGGCGTTGACGACGGCGAGGCCCTGTTCGAGGTCGTCCACCAGCACGATGCCGGACTGCCGCCCGCCGAGCGCCTCGGTGACGCGCTCGCGGTGCTTGGTCTTCGCCACCTGCGCGGCGAGCTCGACCTCGACGGCGTCGGCCAGCTCCAGCGAGTCGGTGACCAGCACGGAGGCGGCCATCGGGTCGTGCTCGGCCTGGCTGATCAGGTCGGCGGCGACGTCGCGCGGGCTCGCCGAGGAGTCGGCCAGCACCGCGATCTCGGTCGGGCCCGCCTCGGCGTCGATGCCGATCCGGCCCTTGAGCAGCCGCTTCGCGGCGGCGACGTAGATGTTGCCGGGGCCCGTCACCAGGTTGACGCGGGCGCACTCCTCGGTGCCGTACGCGAACATCGCGATCGCCTGGGCGCCGCCCGCCGCGTACACCTCGGTGACGCCGAGCAGCGCGCAGGCCGCCAGGATCGTCGGGTGGACAGAGCCCCCGAAGTCCTTCTGCGGCGGCGAGGTGACGGCGATGCCGGGCACCCCGGCCTCCTGCGCCGGCACGACGTTCATCACGACCGAGGACGGGTAGACCGCCAGCCCGCCGGGCACGTACAGCCCGACCCGCTCGACCGGCACCCAGCGCTCGGCGACCGTGCCGCCCGGCACCACCTGGGTGGTGTGGTCGGTGCGGCGCTGCTCGCGGTGGACCAGGCGGGCGCGGCGGATCGACTCCTCCAGCGCGGCGCGCACCTTCGGGTCGAGCGCCTCCAGGGCGGCCTTGATCTCGGCCTCGGGCACCCGGGTGGTGGTCAGCGTCACGCCGTCGAAGCGTTCGGTGATCTCGATCAGCGCCGCGACCCCGCGATGGCGTACGTCCTCGCAGATGGGCCGCACCTTCTCCAGGGCGGCTTCCACGTCGAACTCGGCTCGGGGCAGCACGTCGCGCGGGTCGGCAAGCGAGCCGCGCAGGTCGATTCGAGAGATCACACAGCCCAGTGTAGGGAGTGGCCGGAATCCGAGCCGCCACATTTCAGTCCGTGATACGAAAGGCGAGACGGACCAAGATCTTGGGGGGATCAGGGATGGAGAGACCGCCGCGCGGCTGGACGCCGGTCGAAAAGGGCCTCTGGGAGGCGTTCCGCCAGGGCGAGGTCTACGACCTGCGCGCGGGCGACGACGCCCAGGACGACGTGCTCGCCTCGCCCGACTGGGGGCCCGGGCGCACCGTCCGCGCCGAGGTGCTCGCCCGGCTGCTGCTCGCCGGGCCGGCGCCCGTACCCGGCCGGGTCGCCTCGCTCAAGCTCAACGGCGCGTTCGTGTCCGGCCACCTGGACCTCGCGGGCGGGACGATCGCGCACTACGTCGAGCTGCACCACTGCCGGTTCGAACGGAAGGTGCTGGTCTCCGAAGCACGGGCGGGCACGATACGGCTGGTCAGCTGCCTGATACCCCGGCTGGAGTCGTCCAGGCTGGCCACCGAGGGCGACCTGCACCTCGCCCGCTGCGTCATCCCGCACGGGATCCGGCTCACCGACGCCAAGATCGGCACCGACCTGCTGATGAACCAGGCGGTCATCGGCGGCGACCAGTTCGGCCGCTCGCTGGCGGCCGACGGCATCACCGTCAGCCAGGACTTCGAAGCCGAGCGGCTGACGTCGTACGGCGAGATCAGCATGCGGGCCGGCCGCATCAACGGCCGGCTCTCCCTGCTCGGCGCCCAGCTGCGGCCGCCCGCGCCCGACCGCTACTGCCTCAACCTGGCGCGGATCAGCGTCGGCAACACCGCCTACTTCAGCGGCTCGCCGGACGTCGGCTGGACGAGCTCCCGGACGATCTACGGCCAGGGGTACGGCGAGGCCGTACCCGTCGGCACCTCCTCCACCCCGCTGCGCGCGTACGGCGGGGTCCGGCTGGTCGGCGCGCGCTTCGACAACGCCTGCGTGATCGGCGACGCCGAGTTCCACTTCTCCCCCGACGCGGAACTGTCGCTGCAGCAGATCCAGACCCCCGAGCTGCTCTTCGTCTGCCCGACCCCGCCGGGCGGCAGGCTCGGCCTCTCCCGCGCCAGGGTGGGCAACCTGGTCGACCTGCCGCAGAGCTGGCCGGGGAACGGACAGGTCGGGCTCACCGGCTTCACCTACGAGTCGCTGCGCTCCCCCGTGCCCTTCACGGTGAAGCAGCGGATCGCCTGGCTCGACGGTGCCCTCGCCGAGTTCCGCCCGGAGCCGTACGAGCAGCTGGCGGCGGCCCTGCGGCGGGACGGGCGCGACGACGACGCCCGCGAGGTCCAGTACGCCAAGGAGCGCCGCCGGCGCGCCACGCTGCCGCTGCCCGGGCGGCTCTGGGGACGGCTCCAGGACGCCGCCGTCGGGTACGGCTACCGGCCGGGGCGGGCCGGGCTCTGGCTGCTGCTGGCCTGGGCGCTGGGCTCCGCGTACTTCGGGACGCACCAGCCGCCGCCGCTGAAGGCCGACGAGGTGCCGCACTGGAACCCGTACCTGTACGCGCTCAGCAAGGTGCTGCCGGTGGTCGACCTCTCCCAGGACGGGTGGAACCCGGGCGGCGCGGGCCAGTGGGTGGCGACCGCCCTGGTGATCTCGGGCTGGGTGCTGGCGACCACGGTGGTGACGGGCGCGACCAGGATGCTCCAGCGCGGGTAACGGCTCCGTGGTGGAAAGCCCGGCGCGCGGCGGGCCGTCGGACAACTACGCTGTGCGCCGTGACTGAACGGCTCCCGCTCTTCCCGCTCAATACGGTCCTCTACCCGGGTCTCGTGCTGCCCCTGCACGTCTTCGAGGAGCGCTACCGGCGGCTGGTCGGCGATCTGCTGGCCCAGCCGGAGGACCGCCCGCGCCGCTTCGGCGTACTGGCGATCAAGGACGGCCGCGAGGTCGCGCCGGTCCGCGAGCACCCGGGCCCGGCCGGGCCGCTGGACGGGCTCGGCACGGTGACCGGCGACCCGCTGGAGGCGCTGCACCACGTCGGGTGCATCGCCGACGTGACGGACGTCCAGGAACTGCCGGACGGCCAGTACCGGCTGGTCGTCACGGGGACCACCCGGTTCCGGCTGCGCTCGGTGGAGACCGGCGGGCCGTACCTGGTCGGTACGACCGAGCTCGTGGAGGAGCTGCCGGGCGAGGCCGCCGGCGCCCTCGCCGCCGGGGTGGAACGGGCCTTCCGGGCCTACCAGAAGCGTCTGGCGGGCGCCCGCGAGGCCAGCCTCGCCGGGGAGCAGGAGCTGCCCACCGACCCGCAGGTGCTCTCGTACCTGGTCGCGGCGGCGGCGATCCTGCCCACCCCGGTCAAGCAGGAACTGCTCGCCTGCCCCGACACCGCCCAGCGGCTCACCAGCGAGCTGGCACTGCTGCGGCGCGAGACGGCACTGCTCGCCTGGCTGCCCTCGCTGCCGGCCCACGAGCTGACCCGGCAGGCGTTCAGCCCCAACTGAGGAGGACGGCGTGGCGAAGCGCAAGGGCGGCCAGGGCACACCCGCGACGGTCGCACTGGAGGCGGCCGGGGTGCCGTTCACCGTGCACGCGTACGCACACGACCCGGCGGCGGCCTCCTACGGCGGCGAGGCCGCCGAGGCGCTCGGGGTGCCCGCCGCGCGGGTCTTCAAAACCCTGGTCGCCGAGGTCGACGGCACACTGACGGTCGGCGTGGTGCCGGTCTCCGGGCAGCTGGACCTCAAGGCGCTCGCCGCGGCCGTCGGCGGCAAACGGGCCGCGATGGCCGACCCGGCGGCGGCCGAGCGCAGCAGCGGCTACGTGCTCGGCGGGATCTCCCCGCTCGGGCAGCGGCGCGCACTGCGGACGGTCCTGGACGCGAGCGCCCTGGACCACCCGACGGTCTACGTCTCCGCCGGCCGGCGCGGCCTGGAGGTCGAACTCTCCCCCGCCGACCTGCTCACCCTCACCAAGGCCCGCACCGCCCCGATCGGCAGGGACTGACCCGGGGGCGCTCCCGTCCCCGGGTCTCCAGGGGCGCGGGGAACCGCGCGGGACCGAAAGCCCGCCCTCGCAGCGAAGCGTTACCCGGGCGGGTTCTCCTCCTGCTGCGGCCCCGCCCAGTACGGCGGCGGGTCGTCCTCGCGCTTGCCGAAGGCGGCCGAGAGGGCGAGCAGCACCACCATCGCCGTGATCGGCCAGACCAGCAGCGCACCCCGCGCGCCGAGTTCGATGGCGGCGCTGAAGTCCACGCCCTGCCCGGCGCGCTTGGCGTCGGCGAGTACGTTCGTGCTCGGGCCGAGCCGCATGCCCAGCTTCCAGGCGATCGCCGACCCGGCCAGGCCGCCGGCCGCCAGGCCGACCGCGACCGAGATCCCGCCGCCCCGGCGGCGGGTCAGCAGGAAGGCCACCAGGGCCGTCAGCAGGCCCGCGCCGAGGCCGAGCAACGCGAAGACGGTGTCCGCGCCCGCCCGCTGCTCGCCCTCCGGGTCCACGTACCGGATCGCGTCGGTGCCCGCGACGAGCATCACGCGGGGGGCCAGGTGGAGCCAGAGCACGCCGACCAGCAGCCCGAGCAGCGCTCCGGCCGCCGTGATCAGCCCGCCGATCAGCAGCTCCGGGAGCAGCGGGCGCCGCACCCGGGGCGGTTCGGGGAGGTACGGGCCCCCCTCGAAGCTGTCGGCGCCGGCATCGGGACCCGCAGGTGTGTTCGGTACGGTCACCCGACCATCGTTTCATGACCGGGCGGTTCCGGGCGGACCGGTCCGCCCCCGGGTGCCCGTCAGCGCACGGTGGCCCAGCGGTAGGCCCGGGTGGCGAGCGCCAGCGAGGCGAGTCCGACCACCACGCAGACCGAGAGGTCCCCGGCGACGGCCGCCCAGTCGGGGTCGGGGGTGAAGGTCCGGGCGAAGGCCTCGACGCCGTACGTGGAGGGCAGCAGGTCCCGCAGCCACTGGACCGCCGTCGGCAGGTGGGAGACCGGCAGGACGCCGAGCAGCAGCGCCGCCGACATGCCGAGCTGGCCGAGCAGGGTGGCGATCTCCTGGCGCGGCGCGAGCAGCCCGCAGGCCGCGCCGAGCCCGGCCAGCGCCGCACCGGCCGTCGGCACGACGGCCAGCAGGACCCACAGGTGCGTCCAGGGCAGGTCGAACATCCAGGCGCCGGCGCCCGCCGTCACCAGCGCCCCGGGCACGGTGAAGGAGGCGTACGCGGCGGCCGTGCCGAGCACCACCGAGGTCGGCGGCACCGGCAGCGTGGCGTAGTGGTCCAGGCCGCCGGTGGCGCGCAGCCGGCCGAAGTACTGGGCGAGCAGGTTGAGCGCCACGAAGGCGACCACCAGCACGCTGGAGCCCGCGACCACCGCGTGCGCGGCCGGGTTGTCGCCGGGGTCGACCACGCCGCGCATCATCACCAGGATGCCGAGCGACTGGAAGGTGGCGACGAACAGCAGCGGGATCCGGGAGACCCTGGCCCGGGCGAGCTGCGCCCGGTAGACGGCGGCCAGCGCGGGCAGCAGCCGGGCGGCGGGCGCGGGCGGGGCGGCGGTGACGACCTCGGGGGCCTCTTCGAGCAGGGTCACTTGACGAGCCCTCCGTGTCTGCCGCCGAGCTTGAGGTAGGCGTCCTCCAGGCTCGGGGTGGCCAGCGTGAAGTCGTCCAGGGCCGCGAAGGCGGGGCCGGTGGTGACCGCGGCGACCAACTCGCGGGCCTCGTCGGGGGTGGTGCGGACGGTCCAGCGGCGGCCGGTGCGCTCGGCGCGTTCGGCCAGCCGGGCGACGGCCGGGACCTCGACCGGGGCGTCCGTCCGCCAGACCAGGTCGAGCCGGACGTCGCCGTCCACCAGGGCTTTCAGTCCGCCGGGGGTGTCACAGGCGATCACCCGGCCGTCGTCCACCACCGCGACCCGGTCGAGCACGGTCTCCGCCTCGATGACGTTGTGGGTGACCAGCAGGACGGTCGTGCCGCGCTCGGCCCGGCGGCGGTCGACGGCGGCCCAGACGGCGCGGCGGGCGACCGGGTCCATGCCGGTGGTCGGCTCGTCCAGCACCAGCAGCGGCCGCTCGCCCACCAGGGCGGCGGCGAAGCAGGCCAGGCGGCGCTGGCCGCCGGAGAGCTTGGCGAGCGGGCGGGTGGCGAGCGGCTCCAGGCCGAGTTCGGTGAGCACCTCGGCGGTCTCGGCGCGGGCCCGGGCCCGGGTCAGACCGCGCAGCTGCCCGGTGGTCTCGGCGGCCATCACGACGGTCAGCTCGTCCAGCGCGCTGGACTCCTGGCCGAGGTAGGCGAGCAGCCGGGCGGCCAGTTCCGGGTGCCGGACGATGTCGTGGCCGAGGATCTCCACGCTGCCCCGGTCGGGCCGGAGCAGCCCGGTGAGCTGGCGGACCAGGGTCGACTTGCCCGCGCCGTTGGGCCCGAGCAGCCCGAACACCTCGCCGCAGCGGATGTCCAGGTCGATGCCGTCGTTGGCCTTGATCTCGGTGGTCTCGCCGCGCCGGCGGCTGCGGTAGGTCTTCGCCAGGTCGCGTACGGTGCAGCACTGCCGGGCCGGTCGGCCGGGCCCGCCGGGGTCGTCCTGCGGCGTGGCCCGTGGTGCCGGCCGGTCGGTGTCGCTCACGGTCGAAGACTCTACGCGCTGACCGGGCGGATTCGGACACGGGGCTCCGCGCTCGCCGGGCGCCGCTTCGGCGGGGGCGCCCGGCGTGCTTTGTCCAGGTCTAGCCGTCCGCCCGGCTCTCCGAGACCACCAGTTCGCCGCCCGGGACCCTGGTCGCCAGCTCCTTCCAGAAGCCGGCCCTGATCGCGTAGCGGTCGTGCTCGTCGATCTGGTCGTCCTTGTGCGCGAGCAGCCCGAACCGGGCGGCGTACCGCAGCAGCTCGCCGTCCAGGCGGTGCGGGATGCGCGGGTAGTCGTTCCAGAGCAGGGTGAGCCGCTCGATCGCGCCGAGGCGGTCCATCCAGCGGCGGGCGAAGACGTGGCCGACCTCGTGGGCGTCGCCGCCGATGGTGGTGATGTCCTCCTCGCGGTCGGCCCAGCGCTGCTCGGCGGAGGTGAGCTGGGCGAGGGTGGGCAGCAGGTCGCCGGGGGTGCAGGACTCGGGGCCCTGGTGCGGGCGTTCGACCCAGCCGCGTTCGGAGGACCAGCGCAGCACCAGGGAGGTGGGCACGGGTGTCGCGGTGCGGGAGGCGAGGTCCTTGGGGGTGGGGACCACCTTGAGCGCGGCGGCCGGTGCGGCCGGCGCCGAGGGCTCGGGCACGGCGGCCACGGCGGCCGGGTGGGGGACGGGCGGTGCGGCCAGCAGGCCGGCCAGTTCGGCGCGCGGGCCGGGGGCGTGCTGGAAGTGCGGGGGTGCCTCGCGGACCCGGACCCAGCGCTCGATCCACTCGCGGTCCAGCACCCGGCGCTCGTCGGCCTCGCCGACCAGGTCCTCGGACTGGTTGAAGTCGCCGTCGGCGGCCTGGAGCGCCCACAGGTGGACGACCACGCCGTGCTCCTTGGCGGACATCATGCCGGGCAGCAGGTCGCCGTCCCCCGTCACCAGCACGATGTCGGCGCAGGCCCGGTTGCGGGCCAGTTCGGAGAGTTCGGCGTGCATCGCGGCGTCCACGCCCTTCTGCACCCGCCGGCCCTCCGCGCGGGTGAGCGCGCCGAGCCGTACCGTCACCCGGGGCAGCACCCGCAGGCGGCGGTGCTCGGGCAGCGGGCGGCGGTCGGGGGCGGCGTCGAACCAGTAGATCCGCAGCAGCGGCAGCCCGGTCTCGGCCTCCGCGCGCTCGCGCAGGGCGGCGATCAGCACGGTGTGGTCGACCGTCACCCGCGAACGGGAGGGTTCCCCCGCCAGCAGACTGGCCGAGGCCCCGAGCAGGTATCCGGCGTCCACCAGGACAACGCAACGGTCCACTTGCGCACCTCTTCTCCGGTCGGCCCCCGTCACCGGAGAGCCAGACGGCGCTCCCGCAGGGACTGCATGGGCGCCGGATCCCGGCCGCACGACCGTTGGGCACTCCTCTACCCCCCGATCGGACGGTGAACCGTCCTGCGCCCGGCCCCGTTGATCCGGTCCGCCCGGCGGACCGGCCGGGGCGGCGCCTCCCGCCCGGAGCCGCGGCGCGGCGCCACCGGCTCCCGGACGGCCGCGCGGGCAGGGCCCGCACCCGTGGGTGGGGCCCTGCCCGCGTGGGTGGGGCCCTGCCCGCGTGGGTGGGGCCCTGCCCGCGTGGGGCCGGCCGGTGTCAGCCGTTCAGCTCGGCGGCGACCAGCTCGGCGATCTGGACGGCGTTCAGGGCCGCGCCCTTGCGCAGGTTGTCGTTGGAGAGGAAGAGCGCGATGCCGTTCTCGACAGTCTCGTCGGAGCGGATCCGGCCGACGTACGAGGCGTCCTTGCCGGCCGCCTGGAGCGGGGTCGGGATGGCGGAGAGCTCGACGCCGGGGGCGTCCGCCAGCAGCTCGGCGACCCGCTCGACGCTGATCGGCCGGGCGAAACGGGCGTTGATCTGGAGCGAGTGGCCGCTGAAGACCGGGACCCGGACGCAGGTGCCGGAGACCTTGAGCCCGGGGATGTCCAGGATCTTGCGGCTCTCGTGCCGGAGCTTCTGCTCCTCGTCGGTCTCGAACGAGCCGTCGTCGACGATCGAGCCGGCCATCGGCACCACGTTGAAGGCGATCGGGCGCTGGTAGACGTTCGGCTCGGGGAACTCGACCGCCTCGCCGTCGAAGGCGAGCTGGTCGGCCTGCTCGGCCACCTTGCAGGCCTGTCCGTACAGCTCGGCGACACCGGCCACGCCGGAGCCCGACACGGCCTGGTAGGTGGTGGCGACCATCGCGGTCAGCCCGGCCTCCTCGTGCAGCGGACGCAGCACCGGCATGGCGGCCATCGTGGTGCAGTTGGGGTTGGCGATGATGCCCTTGGGACGGTCGGCGATCGCGTGCGGGTTGACCTCGGAGACCACCAGCGGGACCTCGGGGTCGCGCCGCCAGGCCGAGGAGTTGTCGATCACGACCGCGCCCGCCGCCGCGACCTTCGGCGCCAGCGCCTTGGACGTCGCGCCGCCGGCCGAGAAGATCACGATGTCCAGGCCGCTGTAGTCGGCGGTGGCCGCGTCCTCGATGGTGATCTCGGTGTCCTGCCAGGGCAGCGTCCGCCCGGCCGAACGTGCCGAGGCGAACAGGCGCAGCTGCGTGACGGGGAACTCGCGCTCCGCCAGAATGCCGCGCACGACGCCGCCGACCTGCCCGGTCGCTCCTACGATGCCGATCCTCATCCGACTTCTCCTCCGGTGTTCTGCTCGGTCAAAGCCCGCACGGTGCCCATCATGCCTGTTCAGCCGTCCAGGGCGGCGAGGCGTTCCAAGGCGTGGTCGACGGACGCCCGGCCCGCGGGCAGCAGCGGCAGCCGGACGGCCGGGCTGGGGATCCGGCCCTGGGCGTGCAGCACGCCCTTGACCACCGCCGGGTTGGGCTCGGCGAACACCGCCCGGGCCAGCGCGGCGAGGCGGTGCCCGAGGGCGCGGGCCCGGACGGCCTCGCCCTGCCGCCAGGCGTCCGCCAGTTCGACGAACCGCCCGGTGGCCAGGTGGGCGGCGGCCAGGATGCCGCCGGCCGCGCCCATCGCCAGCATCGGCGAGAGGTAGAGGTCGTCGCCCGCCAGCACCGCGAAGTCCTCGGGTGGGTCGGCGAGCAGGGCGACGGTGTCCTGGTCGATCCCGCCGACCGCGTACTTCACGCCCGCCACCGCGGGCAGGGCGGCCAGCCGGCCCAGGGTGTCCGCGCCGAGCGCCTGACCGGTGCGGTAGGGGATGTGGTAAATGACCAGCGGGACGGGGCTGTGCTCCGCCAGGTGCTCGAAGTGCGCCAGCACCCCGGCCTCGCCGGGCCGGCTGAACGACGGCACGGTCACCAGCGCGGCGTCCGCCCCCGTCAGCCGCGCGAGCGCCGCCGCGCTGCTGCGGGTGTCGCCGGCGCCGATGCCGACGATCACGGTGGCCCCGCGTTCGCGGCAGACCCGGGTGCCCACCTCGACGACCGTACGGCGCTCGGCCTCGTCCAGGGCAGCGGCCTCGGCCGTCGTGCCCAGCAGCGCCAGACCGGCGGCGCCCTCGTCGAGCACCGCGTGGGCCAGCCCTTCGAGCGCGTCGGCGGCCAGTGCGCCGTCCGGGGTGAAGGGGGTGATCAGCGGTACGTAGATCCCTCGCAGTTCCATGCGGCCAGCCTGCCGGGCGGGTACTGTGCGGGTCCAGTTCAGGTTTCCGAGGTATTGCGTAAGCTCTGCTTATGCTCGATGTCCGACGACTGCGCCTGCTGCGCGAACTGGCCCACCGCGGCACCATCGCCGCCGTCGCCGAGGCGCTCTCCTTCAGCCCGTCCGCGGTGTCCCAGCAACTCTCGGTGCTGGAACGGGAGGCCGGGGTGCCGCTGCTGGAACGGACCGGACGCCGGGTCGCGCTCACGCCCGCCGGCCAGAACCTCGTCCGGCACGCCGAAGCCGTCCTGGAGCGGCTGGAACGGGCCGGCGCCGAGCTGGCCGGCGCCCGCCGAGGACTCAGCGGGCCACTGCGGATCGGCACCTACCCCTCCGCCGCCCGGGCGATCGTCCCCGGCGCGCTGGCGGCGCTCGGCCGCGACCACCCGGGCCTGGAGCCGATGGTGACGGAGGTCGACCCCGCCGTGGTCGCCGCCGCCCTGCGGGCCGGCGAGCTGGACGTGGCCCTCGTGCACGAGTACGACTTCGTGCCGCGCGAGGAGGGGCCCGGGCTGGCGGGCGAGGCCCTCTTCACCGAGCCGATGTACCTGGCCGCCCCGGCGGCGGGCGGCATCGCCGACCACCGCGAGTCGCCCTGGATCATGGCCCCGCCCGGCACGCTCTGCCACACCATGACCTTCCGCGCCTGCCAGGCGGCCGGCTTCACCCCCCGGGTCCGCCACCAGATCGACGACTTCGCGACCGTACTGGCCCTGGTCGCGGGCGGCCAGGGCGTCGCGCTCATCCCGCACCTCGGCAGCGCGGCCCCGCCACCGGGCGTCGTCCTGACCCGGATGCCGATGTCCCGCCGCACCCACCTCGCCTTCCGCAGCGGAGCAGCGGGCCACCCGGCGGTGGCGGCCTTCGCCGACGCCCTGCGGGGCGCGATTCCCGCGGAGCTCAGCCAGTCGCCGACCTGAGCGCGGCGGTGGGTGCGGCGCCGCACCTGCCGCTCCGCTCACGAGAGCACGCGACGGCGGAAGTTGCGCAGGCCGAGGCCGAAGAAGAGGACACAGAAGGTGGTCAGGACGGGTGAGCCGGGCTTGCCCTCAGCACCCTCAAGCGGTGCGCCCGCTCACCCGAACCAACAGCCCAGCACATCGCCCCCAGTACCGGCCCACCTTGGTCGCCCCGCCCGCCGCGCCGCGCGGCTCCTGCTCACCCACCCCGAGCACCTGCGCGCGAAGGAAACCGACCCCCTGGCAGCTCTCACCGCCGCCTACCCCGAAGTAACCTAACTCACCAGGCCAGTAAGGGATCTCGCCGAATTGATAACACCGGCCGCGGCAATGACATCCGACTACGGCGAGGTAGGACAGGGCACCTGGGCGCGGCAGAGCCGAAAACCTGACATTCCCGAACCACATGACAGGCAGGCCCCGCACCGCCGGTTGGCGGTGCGGGGCCCAAGTGCCAGCGGCCATTGAGTGTTACGGATTGGGGTTGTAGGTGCCGGAGTTCCAGATGGCCGTGTTGGCTGTGTTGTAGATGACGAAATTGCAGTCGGCCTGGACGGTGGCGTGAGCACCAACGCTGCCAGCGGTGCCCGAGGTCCAGAGGGCGTCGCTTGAGGAGCCGGGTGTCGGGTAGACGGGATTACCGCCTGCGTCGGTCTTGGGTGTGTAGACAACGAGGCTGCCGTCGCTCTGCATGGTGGCCCAGGCGCCAAGGTGTCCGTTGGTCCTGGTGCTCCAGAGGGCGATGCCGGTGTTGAGGGAGTAGAGGACGAGGTTGCCGTCGGTCTGCATGACCAGGCGGGTGTGGGCGGCGTAGGCGGTGTCCCCGGGGTGGAGGATGCCGCCGGGGGCGAGGGTGCTACTCACGGGGGTGCCGACCGAGCCGAAGTTGGCCGGGGCGGCGAAGCCGTTGACGGCCTTGGTGGCAGGATCGGCAGTGCCGGGCCAGACGTACAGGGTGCGGTTGGTGGGGTCGTTCTTGACAGCCCAGAAGTCGGGGATGCCATCGCCGTTCAGGTCGCCGGAGGAGCCGACGAGGGGGAAGTTGACGGGGTCGATGCTGCCGGTGTGGGGGATATAGCCGCTGGCGGGGTCCTGGAGCTTGGTGTAGTCGGGGTTGCCCTGGCTGTCCAGGGCGATGGGGTAGGAGTGGATGGTGCCGTCGAGTCGGCTGCGGGCCCAGATGGTTGCCTGGTTGGGGGTGGTGAGCCCGTTGGCGGGGCCCGGGGCGATCAGGTCGTAGTTGTTCCAGCTGGTGTTGGCGGCCACGGTGGACGCGAACGGGATCAGCTGGGCGGTTCCGCTGAGCTGGTCGTAGGCGCCGTCGCTCGGGCGGAAGAGCCACAGCTGGCCGTTCTCGACGGCGAGCAGGGAGGTCTGCGTGATAGTGACGTGCTTGGTGGGATCCGTGACATTCGTCGCGGTGGCTTCGCCTTCCGGGGTGCCGATGGCGACCAGTTGGGTGATGTCGGACCAGTCCGGCCCGTAGGTGGCGGGGCAGGCGCCGGGAGTTCCACCGAGTGTGAGGACGCACTGGGTGGGGCGAGTGAGGAGTGTGGCCGGTTTCTGGGCGAAGTTGCCGTGGCCGTCGTTGTAGACGAGGTAGAGGAACTTCTTCTGGGCGGTGTCCTTGGTGTTGTGGACGATCAGCTGGTCGACTCCGAGGCCGCTGTCCAGTGTGCCGCGGTGGGTGATCCGGAAGTCGTTCCAGGTGAAGTGGTTGTTCTGGTCGTTGCCCGGGGCGCTGGCGGCGACCGCGGCGGCGGCGTGGACGGGGTCAGCGCTGCCGCCTACGATGCGCAGGTTGCCGGAGCTGTCGGGCAGCAGGATGTCCGGCTTCTGGTCGCCGTCCACATCCCCGAACGTGGGCACTGTGCCGGGCTTCCAGGGGGCGTAGTAGCTGTAGGCGGCGGGCTGGCTGTAGTTGCCGGCATTGTCCATGGCCTGGGCGTAGAGGAGGTTGGTGCCCCACAGGCCGGGGATGTGCGAGTAGTCGACGTGTCCGCCGGCGTAGGTGTCGCCCTGGCTCTCGCCGCAGGTCCAGCCGGTCGCTGGGCTGGAGCTGGTGGTGATCCGGATGCAGGCGACTCCGGAGGCACTGCCGCCGCTCGGCACGGGGTCGGCGGCCGTGACCGTGAAGTGGCCGATGTCGCTGGCGTACTTGGTGGTGGGTGCCGCCGGGCTGCCGGAGGGCGGGAAGTCGGTCGAGTTGATGCTGACGTTCGGCGGGGTCTTGTCGACGCGCAGGAAGCAGGCGCTGGTGAGGTTGCTGGTGAGGCTGCCGTCCGTGGTGTTGGCGTACCAGGCGAACGTGTGGCCGTCAGGCATGGAGCTGGAGTTGACGGGGACCTGGACGTCCTGATTGCCGGCGTACGGCGAGGTCTGGTAGATCGGCGGCGCGCCGGTGTCGCTCCAGAACTTGAAGGTGGTCTGGAGCTGCTGTCCGGTGGGTGACCAGTGGGAGACGTTGAGGCTGATGTTCTGGTTGGCACCGATCCAGGCGGGGTTGGTGCCGCTGTTGCAGTCCTCGTGGCTGTTGTTCGATGCGAAGCCGGGGGCCTGGCCCGTGTCGGTGCGGGTGCGGGGCCACCAGATGGAGGGCTGGAGGTCGTAGGTCGTGGTGATGGAGGGGTTGTTGGCCAGGTGGTGGCGCTGGTAGAGGTCGCTCTCGTTGTCAGGAATGACAGCGATGGTCCAGTTGTCGTTGTTGCCGCCGGCGATCTGCTGGACGGCGGAGGTAACGTCGAAGCTGATCTGGCCGGTCCCGGTGAGTGCCTGGGAGTTGTTGGTAACCTTATTGCACCCGTACATGCCGTTGCCGCAGGGCTGGTTGTGCCAGGTGGTGTCGCCGTCGATCGTGCCGGTCCAGTACACCCCGTAGGTGGTGGCTGTACTGGGGCTGGACGCCGAAGTGACCTGGACGGCGAGGGTGGAACTCAGGATGGTGGGCCGGGCTGGGGCGCCAGTGGGCTGGGTGTACAGCTGCGACGGGATTTGGATCCGGTAGTAGGCGCGCTCGTGACCGTTGCTCGGGTCCGGGCAGTAGTCAGGCCACGAGGCGTAACCGCAGTACCCGGTACCGAGGTTGGCGACCTGGTCTGCGTACTTGGTGTCCGGGTTGTACTCCTGCACCTGGACCGATTGCACGCTCCATCCGGTGACCTGGACGGCGGGGTCGATGTACCACGGCCCGGTGCCCTGACCGAGCTTGCTCTGGTCAGGGGTGATGTCAATGGCACTCGCGCTGGCGGTGATGCCCATAGCCGTGACGTTCGCACCCGCGCCCGGCTCAAGTGGAGTGGAGACGCTGTCCTGTTTCGCGGCAGATGGATGCGATGCGCTTCTGGCTCTCGGCGCGGCGGCGCTTGTGGCGGTGCGTTGCGAGACAGCCGGGGCCGACGACGTACTGGAGTCCCATTGGAAGGAGGTCGGGGAGCTCAGTCGCACCGCACCGGTGGCGTCCTTGAAGGAGAGGTTACCGGCGCTGTCCGCGCTGACGTTCAATCCGGTCGTTGAAATGGGAAAGTGAAGATTCTTCAGGGCAGGATTTGCGGCAGCGGCAGCGGTCTTGACGATCAGGACGTCGCGCCAGCCAGCTGCTGTGGCGGTCAGTTGGAGGTCGATATCCGGAAGGACCGACGCATAGGTCGCGGTATCGCCATTCAGTGTCGGCTTGGGCAAATCGAAGGGCGCGCTGGTGGACAGCTTCAGACCGTCGGAGGTGGCGAGGGTGGCCATGGCGCCGGCACCACCGCCGGACAGAGACACCGAGGCGGGGACGGCGGCGGGAGCAACCGTCCCGTCCGGCCCGACACGCAGCGTGGTGTCGATGGCTGTCCAGGCACTGCCCTGCTTGAACCTTGCCGGCTGTGTGGACTGATTTGTCGTCAGACTGCCGTCAGGATTGGCGACGGTGGTAGACGTCTCCGTGGTCAGCGCGTCGACCGGCTCCGCAGTGCCGCTGGCCTTGGCCATGGCCTGTGCGTCATGGACCGCCTGCGCGGTAGCGGACAGCGCAGGAGTGATGATCGGAGCGTCCGCGTAGGCCGCTGGAACGCCTACCAGACCCAGGGCCAGGCTGGAGGCCGCAGTGACAGCGGCTACCTGCAGTGCAGTCCATCGGAGCTTCCTCACCCCTCGCGAAGGAGGCCGGAGCGATGCTGTGGCAAACATGGGCTGTCTGTGTTCCCCTCGGTGTCACCTGCCCCATGGCAGACGGGTGTTCGAAGGAACGATCCGCGATTGCTTGCGTCCGGTCAAGAACAAATTTTGTTTTGACAAGGTATGTCCGAGTTGCCCCAGCGACTACGAACAATGATCCCTCTCAAGCGGTTTCCGGGCGCCTGATTTCCCTGGCCCGCGAGTTGGGCCAGCCCGTAGTGTCAGCGATGCTTCGCACTCGAGTGCGTAATTCATCTCTGGGCAGCATGGGAGAGGCTATGGGGAATTGGAACGTCCGGATACATACCGGGCGCTGGTGGAGAGATCCACATCGAGGTCTGAGCCTGCCCACGGCACTGGTGGTGATGCTCGCCACGGTTGTCGGACTGCCGGCAGCCGCTTTGGCGGACGACAGTTCGGACGGCACGGTCTGGGTACCACCGAACACCCCGCTCGGTACTGGTACGAACGCGGTCACAGGGTCCGCTCTTGATGTCCAGCCGCTCAGGGCCCCGGCCAACCCTGTCCCTCAGGACTGGACGCCTTCGAACTCCGTCGCACTGCAGTCCGGTTCGGTATCACTGACGCTTGGTGCGGCGTCGGCTGAGGCGAAGGCCGCCCGCGAGGCGACCGGCGGCGCTTCGCCGACCTCCAGCGGGCAGGCCCTGGTCCAGGCCGGCCAGCTTCCCGTGGCACTGGCACCCGCCGACGGCGACACCTCGACGCGCACCGTGAAGGTTCAGGTCACCGACCCGAACAGTGCTCACGCTGCGGGTGTCGACGGCGCGCTGGTCGCACTGACCAGTGCAGACACCTCTGCGAATATGGGCCCGGACAACGTCAAGGTCGCACTCGACCTCAATGCCCTGCAGGCACAGAGCTGGTCCGACCGCGCCCATCTCGTCGCACTGCCGGCCTGCGCACTCACGACTCCGGACAACGCCGACTGCCGCAAGCAGACCCCGGTCGCCGCCACGGTCGATGTGAGCTCCGGTCAGCTCACAGCCTCAGTGACACTTCCTGAAGCCAAGAGCCCTGCCTCCGCCGCACAGTTGAAACCCTCCTCGACAGTCGTCCAGAGTTCCTACACCACAGGAGCGGCACCGGCCTCGCTCGACACCGCGTCGCCGATGGTGCTGGCGGCGGTGGCGGGTCCGTCCGGCTCGGCCGGCAGCTACGCAGCCACCTCCCTCTCGCCGTCGACGGCCTGGAGCGCAGGCTCGAACGTCGGCAACTTCACCTACTCGTACCCGATCCAGGTGCCCGCGGTTCCGGGCGGCTCGGCCCCGACAGTGGCGCTGTCCTACGACTCCTCGGCGGTTGACGGCAGGACCTCGGCCACCAACGCGCAGCCTTCGTGGATCGGGGACGGCTGGGACTACCAGCCCGGTTTCATCGAACGCTCTTACCAGAGCTGCGCCAAGGACGGCATCACCGGCAGCGGTGACCAGTGCTGGGGCGGCCAGAACGCGACCCTGAGCCTCGGCGGGCACTCCGGCACCCTGGTCCGTGACGACACCAGCGGCCTGTGGCACCTGCAGGGCGACGATGGCTCGAAGGTCGAGCAGCTGACCGGCGCGCCCAACGGGCTGCCCACCGGCGAGTACTGGCACGTCACGACCTCAGACGGCACGCAGTACTACTTCGGGCAGAACCACCTGCCCGGCGGAGACGGCACCGACGCGGCCACCAACTCCGCCTGGAGCGAGCCGGTCTACTCCCCCAACAGCGGAGACCCGTGCTACAGCGCGGGCTCCGGCCAGGGGTCGTTCTGCACAATGGGCTGGCGCTGGAACCTCGACTACGTCGTGGACACCCACCAGAACCTGACGACCTACACCTACGGGACCGAGTCCAACTCCTACAGCCTCGGCGGCGGCCAGAACAGCGGCAGCGGCACTCCGACGTCCTACGTGCGAGCCGGGTACCTGAAGCAGATCAACTACGGCCAGCGTCTCCCCGACCAGATCGCGGCGCACGGCTCACTGAACCCCGCCGCCGAAATCGTCTTCGCCACGACCGAGCGCTGCCTGGCCACGGACGGCAGCTGCGCCGAGTCCAAGCGCATCGCCGCCAACGCCTCCTCCTGGCCCGACGTGCCACTGGACCAGGTATGCGACGGCAGCCCGGGCTGTACGAACTACAGCCCCAGTTTCTTCACCACCAAGCGCCTCACAGGCATCAGCACCGTGGTATTCGTCAACTCGGCACCGGTCACGGTCGACTCCTGGGCGCTCACCCAGTCATTCCCCAACCCCGGTGACGGGACCAAGCCCCCACTCTGGCTGTCCTCCATCGTGCGGACAGGGACAGACGGCCAGCCGTCCGCGGCCCTGCCGGCGGTCTCGTTCGTACCTCGTGAGATGGCCAATCGGGTGGATGGCCTGGTGCCGGCGGCGCCGATGTTCAACCGGCCGCGGATCCAGCAGATCAACACCGAGACCGGCGGGCAGATCAACGTCGTGTACTCCGACCCGCAGTGCTCGCGGGTCAAGAAGACCATGCCGACGTCGGAGGACGACGACAAGCTCGCCTGCATGCCGGTGAAGTGGTACCTGCCGGGATCCTCCAGCCCGGACCCGGTGAGCGACTGGTTCAACAAGCCCCTGGTCGCCGACGTGACCGAGCAGGACGCTGTCACCGGGCTCAGCGTCGTCAAGGACACGCACTACACCTACAACGGTGACGCGGCCTGGCACCGCAACGACAGCGAGTTCGCCGACCCCAAGACCCGGACCTGGGACGGCTTCCGCGGCTACCAGTCGGTGACCACCACGACCGGCAGCGCGTATGTCGGCGAGGCACCCAAGACGCAGGTCACCACGACGTACCTGCGCGGCATGGACGGCGACTACAAGGCCGACGGAACCACCCGCGCCATCACGGTGCCCAACCCGCTGGGCGGCGCGGACGTCACCGACAGCAACTGGCTGACAGGGCGGACACTGGCGGTCCAGACATACGACCAGGCCGGCGGCGCGGTCGTCTCGATGAGCGGCACGATCACCAACGGGCAGCAGACCACCGCCACCCACAAGCAGTCCGGCGGCATGCCGGACCTGGTCGCCCGCTACCCCGCCTCACAGGTCACCGCGACCAGCAAGTCCCAACTCTCGGACAAGTCCTGGCGCACTACCAGTACGATCACCACAACGGATCCCGCGAACGCCAACCGCATCGTCCAAACGGACGACCAAGGCGACCGTACCTCCGCCACCCCCGAGATCTGCACCACTACCAGCTACGCCGCCGGCAGCAACCCCGCGATGCTGGCCGACGTCTCGGAGACGAAGGCCGTCACCGGACCGTGCGGGACCACCGCCACAGCGCAGAACACCATCGCCGACCACCGGACCCTCTACGACGGCAAGTCCTTCGGCCAACTCGGTGACCAGGCCGATGCCACCAGCACCCAGACCCTCGACCACTACGACACCGCGGGCAACCCCGTATACACCAATGTCGGCAGCGCCACCTTCGACGTCTACGGCCGCGCACTGACGTCAAGCGTGACCGACGGATCGACCTACGACACCTCCGGCAACCAACTGACAAAGCCCACGGTCGCCGCACCTGCCACAAGTCACACGGCCTACCTCCCCACAACCGGCGCCGTGCCCACGACCGTGACGACGACGGGGCCAATGGGAGACACTTGGAAGACCACCGTGACCCAGGACCCGGGCCGCGGCGTGCCGCTCACCACCACCGACCAGAACGGCCGAGTGGCCACACAGCAGTACGACGGCCTGGGCCGCCTCACCGCGGTGTGGGAACCGGGACGCACTCCCGCGCAGGATCCGAACCCGAACACCAAGTACTCCTACGCGATCAACGGTCTGACAAGCCCCTCGGTCGTCATGACGCAGACCCTTCAGGAGGGGGGTGGCGCCTACTCCTCCAAGACCGAGCTGTACGACGGCCTCGGGCGGCTCCGCCAGACCCAGAGCACCACCCCGGCCAAACCCACCGGACGGCTGATCACCGACACCGGCTACGACTCGCACGGCTGGGCCATCAAGACCTCGGCCCCCTACTACGAGCCGACCACCCTTCCCTCCAGCACGATCTTCTCCCCCGGCAACGACTCGCAGATCCCGGCGCAGACGTGGACAAGCTATGACGGCCAGGGCCGCGTCGTCCGCAGCGAGTTCCGCTCCTACGCACAGCTCCAGTGGGCCACCACCACCGCGTACCCCGGCGCGGACCGGACCGATGTGACCCCGCCAGCAGGCGGCACGCCGACCAGCACCGTCACCAACGCCCGCGGCCAGAACACCGCACTGTGGCAGTACCACGGGAACACCGCGACGGGCAATCCCGCCGACGCCGACATCACCTCGTACGCGTACACACCCGGAGGGCAACCCGCCGGACGCACGGACACCGCAGGCAACACCTGGACATACCAGTACGACCTGCACGGTCGCCAGACCTCGGCCACCGACCCGGACACCGGCACCAGCCAGACGTTCTACGACGTCAACTCCCGCGTCGACCACACCACCGACGCCAAGGGCAACACCCTTGCCTACACCTACGACCTGCTGGGCCGCAAAACCGGCATGTACACCGGCAGCGTGGCTCCGGCGAACCAGCTGGCCTCCTGGACCTTCGACACCCTGGCGAAGGGACAGCCGACCTCCTCCACCCGCTACGCCAAGGGCACCAACGGCACAGTGCTGTCGTACACCGAAGCCACCACCGGCTACGACACCGCCTACCGCAGCCTGGGCACCTCGGTGACCATCCCGACGGCCCCCGAGAACGGGACACTGGCGGGCACGTACATCACCAGCAACACCTACAACCCGGTCCTGGGCACCCTGGCCACCGCCAGCTACCCGGCGCTCGGCGGCCTGCCGGCCGAGACCACCGGCTACACCTACACCGTCACCGGCATGCTGACCAGTGCCAAGAGCGCGGGCAAGCCCCTCGTCGCGGACATGCAGTACGACGCGATGGCACGGCCCGTACGCACCACCGTCGGCGGCTACGGGACACAGGTGGTCTCCACCCAGCAGTACGACTGGGCGACCGGACACGTCATCAACTCCTTCATCGACCGCCAGGTCGGCACCACCTCCGCCGACCAGACCAGCTACACCTACAATCCGGCCGGCGCCATCACCTCCGCCAGCGACCTGCAGAACGCGGCCGCCACCGACACCCAGTGCTACACCTACGACTACCTGGGACGGCTCACCAACGCCTGGACCGACACCGGCGGCACCGCCACCACCGCCGACTGGACGGACTCCTCGGGCACCCAGCACGGCACCGGAAGCTCCAACACCGTCCCAGGAATCGGCGGTTGCAAAAACGCAGGTGGCCCCGCCACTGTCGCCGGCAAACCCACGGTGGGCGGCCCCGCCCCGTACTGGCAGTCCTACAGCTACGACACCACCGGCAACCGCAGCCAGCTTGTCCAACACGACGTGAACGGCAACGCCGCCAACGACACCATGAGCACCCAGACCTTTGGTACGGCCAAGACCCTCAACACCCCCACCACGGCCAAGGGCACGGGCGGCGGCACCGGTGGACCCCACGGCCTGCTCACCAGCACCGCCACGACCGGCACCGTCAACAAGGCAACGAGCTACCAGTACGACGAACTCGGCAACACCACGGCCGTCACCGACACCACCGGCACCACCAACCTCGTCTGGAACGCTGAAGGAAGGCTCGACTCCGTCACCAAGACGGGCCAGCCCTCGGGCACGTCGTACCTCTACGACGCGGATGGCAACCAGCTCATCCGCAGGGACCCCGGCAAGACCACTGTCAACCTCGGGGCCGATGAACTCACTCTCGACACCTCCACCCCCAACGGGTCCATGAGCGACGTCCGGACGCTGTCGGCGCCCGGCGGACTCACACTCACCCGCGTCACCGCCCCCGTGGGCGGTGGACACCTCCTCTACCAGGCAGCCGACCCTCACGGGACCACGGGTGTCCAGATCAACTCCGACGCCAACCAGTCCGTCACCCGACGCCCCACCGACCCGTTCGGCAACCCTCGTGGCGCGGTTGTCCCGGCCTCCAGCTGGGCAGGCGACAAGGGCTTCGTAGGCGGAACCAAGGACGACGCCACCGGCCTCACCAACCTCGGTGCCCGCGAATACCAGCCGGCCACGGGGCGCTTTCTCAATCCCGACCCGCTTCTCGACGCGGGCAACCCCCAGCAGTGGAACGGGTACGCCTACAGCGACAACGACCCGGTCAACGCATCCGACCCCAACGGGCTGATGATCGACCGAAACGGCGGCGGCAGCGACAACGGACCGGCCGACCCCACACTGACGCAGCAGATCAACTGCCTGTACGCGGGCGGTTGTGGTGGCACGCCACCGGCAACAACCAGTAGCAACGGCAGTGGCAGTGGCGATACGACCACTCCCCATACCAAGAAGTGCGGTGGCTGGCTCAGCGGCGGCGGATTCAGCTGCCACGTAGGGAACGGCGTCAAGCGCACTCAGCACGTCGTAGCGCAGAACCCCATCATCAAAACCATTGCCACCGCAGTGACCTACGGGGCGACATTCAGCAGCTGCTGGGAGGCAGCCGGCCTGGGTGCGATGGAGACTGGTGGTGCGACGCTGGTCGCTGCCGGCATGGGCTGCGGTGCCCTCGCCGGCGCCGCCAGCTCCCTGGTAGGCAACCTCCTGACCGAAGACGCAGACCACTCCTTCACCGGCCAGCTCACGGACATGGCTGGCGGAGCACTCCTCGGAGGCGCCACGGGAGCCGTCGGAGCGGGCGCGCAGGTGGCGGCCAGTGCTGCTTCCAGCGGCGGCGCAAAGGCCATTCTGGGAGCTGTCGGCGACTTCCTAGGTGGCGGCAGCTGCCCTCACCCCAACAGCTTCCCTGCTGGAACACTCGTCCTGCTCGCGGACGGCTCCACCAAGGCCATCGACCAACTGACCACCGGGACGGCGGTGGCCGCCACCGACCCCCAGACCGGAACCAACACGCCAGAACCTGTCACGGCGACCATCGTTGGCCACCAGGACCAGGACTTCACCGAGCTCACACTCGCCGTCACGCCGGAACCGAGCTCCCCCCCGACCGACCACAACAGCCCCGCGCAGTCCGCCAAAATCACCTCAACCAAGCACCACCCATACTGGGACATCACCACCCGACGTTGGACCGATGCCACTGACCTCCACCCCGGCGACCAGGTCCGCTCAGCCACTGCCACCCCGGTTACGGTTCAAGCTGTCCGCAACTTCCACACCACACCGCAATCCGCGTACAACCTCACCGTCGCAGACCTCCACACGTACTATGTGCTGGCCGGGGCCACGCCGGTCCTGGTCCACAATTGTGATCTGTCCGACCGCGCCAGCGAAATTCATGGCGCGGAGCCCGATGATTATGTTCGGAAGAACATCAGTACTGTGGCTGTGGTGCGGGTGCGCACGCCGCAGGGTCAGGTTGATCTGATTGCGGGAAGTGGAGATGGCTTGACGCCGGCTCAGATGTCCATACCTCTCCGCCCCGGCGAGATGCACGTTCCAAACATTCCGGGAACGCACGCCGAACAGAATGCCTTGTTGTATGCAAAGGCTTTTGGCTATGAACCGATTGCCGGAGGAACGTCAAGGAATGTGTGCCTCTCGATCTGTGCACCGTTCATTCGAGGCGGTGGCGGTAGGATGATGGGGAATGTGTTCCCAGGTAATGGTGTGACCACAACGCGCCAGAGGAGTTTTGAATGGTAGTGGACGAGGCGGTCGCCGAATCCGTCCGGGCTGCTGAGCGGGTGACTCTTGCAGTGTTCGGCGCAAGTTGCGCCGAACGGATGGCCCAGCTCTTTACGGGCCTGCGAGGCGGCGACCCCAATCGCACCGGAGACGTGGATCTCTTCCTGGAAATCCTGGATGAACTCTGGAACCTTGACCTGGAAGGCAGTATATTTTCCGCCCGCGTAGACGCGCTGCAGGAGTTTGCAGAGCTGCAGCCATCAGAAGAGGGGCTGGTCGATGTAGACGACATCTATGCCTTCTATTCTGTTCTCTGCATGCGCTATGCAGTGCTATATCGGGTGAGCGGCGACGCCGAAGAGGCGCTGCGTTGTGCCCACGCGAGCCTCACCGCATTGGGGCAGCTAGATCGCAATATGTCGGAAACTGCGTTCTTCGAAGGCGAGCACGAATGTCAGCGTCGAATTACGCTCGGCGATACTGTTGTCGACGATTCACTCCAGCAGCTAAGGAACAGTGATCGAGAGGCTAGCCGCGAGCGACTGATCGCGGTGAGTTCACGACTGCGGAAGTAGCGCCACGAAAACATCCAGAAGCTCCGCCGGGTAGGTGTTCCGGCGGGGCTTCTGGGGTCTCTGACGGCAGTAGTTGACGGCAACGTCAGCGGACGGGCGCTGCACAAAGTGGTGGGTCATCGCCATCGTCGGGCTGGCTGGTGGTCCCTGCGGGCTTGCGGAGGGCGCGGCCGAGGAGGTCGATGGCGTCGCGCTGGAGGCGGAGCCGGACGTGTAATGGTGACGTCGGATATTAGAACCGTCCGAATGCCTGCGGCCCGGATCTTAGAAAGACCTATCGTCCCAGCTCAGCGGCACTCTCCACGTTTTCGACCACGCGTCGGACAGCCCACTTCATGAGAGCGCGAGGCTAATACTCCAGCCGTAGATCGTGATCTTCATGCCTGATTCGCGGCTTGTCGGCTGTAATGACTGGCCTGGGCGCGGGCTTGGTGACGGCGGCGCCAGTGG
>NZ_BAAANT010000024.1:0-105537 GCF_039529945.1 Kitasatospora kazusensis
AAACGCTCGGCTGGAGAACTCCAGCCGAGCGCCTGCGTGATCTACTGACGACCACATAGATCATCAGGTGTTGCGAGGACCCCAAGAATCCGCCCTGAAGCGGTCGGGGCCGACGTCCGATCGGGGCAGGCGGGTCAGTGCTGCCAGACCCGGACGTAGTCGACCTGCATGTCGGCCGGGGCGACGGTCAGGTTGTCGCCGTAGACCGCGTTGTTGAGGATCAGGTACTGCGGGGAGGAGGAGACGCCGCTGGTGATCTGGCCGACCTTCACGCCGTCGTAGTAGTACGTGACCGACCCGGGCTCCCAGTCCGCGCCGTAGGTGTGCCAGCCGCTGTAGTTGCCGGGGGCGCAGTTGCCGGGGCCGCCGGACGGGGAGTGGTAGTGGTAGCAGGCGCTGCCGCCGAGGCCCTCCATCACGTCCATCTCGCCGTCGGCCGGCCAGTTCTGGCCGTCGGTCCAGAAGGCGGGCCAGTTGGCGATCTGCGAGCCGGAGGCGGGCAGGTAGATCCGGGCCTCGAACGCGCCGTAGGTGAACTGGGCCTTGCCGTTGCTCTGGACCATGCCGGAGCGGTACGGGAAGGTCGTGCCGTTCACCGTGGTGGGCTGCTGGACGGCCGTCAGGTGCAGGCTGCCGCCGCTGACCGTGGCCTGGGAGGGCGCGTAGGCGGCCTTCTCGTAGCTGTTCACCGGGACGGTGGTGCAGGTCGCGCAGCCGAACCAGTTCGCGGTCCACTTGCCGGAGTCGACCGAGCTGCCGTTGAACTCGTCGGCGAAGACCGGCTTCCAGCTGCCGGCGATCCCGGCCGGGCCTCCGGAACTCGGAGCCGGAGCGGGCGTCGGCGTGGGCGTCGGAGCCAGTGTCGGCGTGGGAGCCGGCGTCGGGGTCAGGGTCGGCTTGGGCGTCGGCGTCGGGGCCGGCGTCGGGGCAGGGGCCGGCGTCGGCGTCGGGGCCGGCGTCGGGGCAGGGGCCGGCGTCGGCGTCGGGGCCGGGGCCGGGGCAGGTGTCGGGACAGGCGTCGGCGTGACCGAGGCGCTGGCGGTGAACGTGTGCACCGGGGACAGCGGGTGCCAGACGTTGTTCGCCTCGTACGCGACGAAGTAGGTGTACTTGCCGGCCGGGAAGGTGCGGCTCTGCGGGCTGAAGGTCTGCTGCTTCGAGGTCAGCGTGGTCGCGGCCGCGCCGCCGAAGTCGTAGTTGGCGCCGGTGGCCGAGCGGACGGCGACGGTCAGGGCCTGGACCCGGAGGCGCTGCGTGGAGTGCAGCTTGGCCGTGGCCTTCAGCGGCGCGCCGGCTGCGGGCGAGGCGGCGGCGACGGTGAGGGAGTCCACGGTCACCGGCTCGGCGGCGCGGGCGGGGGCCGCCCATGCGGCGGTGGCGCCGCCCGTGGCGGCCAGGGTGATCAGCCCGAGGGCGGCGAGCCGACGGCGGGCGGGGCGCTTGGCCGGCAGCCCGGCGGTGGCGGAAGGCGTGCTGTGGCGGTGCTTCGAGTGCTTGGGCATGCTGTGGAGAGGACCCTTTCGTACCCCCCACGGACGGACCGGAGTCCGCTCGCTCCGGCAGGGGAGGTCGCGGACTCTCAGTGCTGGAGCCTGCGGGACGGGACGGCCGTCGGCAAGCTCCGGGCGGTGACGTTCCGCGACGATGCACCGCACAGATAGTCGTGTACACGAACAAAACAGCTGGTGGGAGGCGGTACCGGCAGATCCGGACCAGCCGCTGTGACATCACCCACAGTGAGATTTCAAAATAAGGTTTCAAAACGCTTCGAACCGTTTCGGAACACGCTTCAGCACGAGGTGCCAAGGAGGCCGTCCGATGGCCGTGATGCCGGTGACCGTAGTGGGAGCGGGCCCGTACGGGCTCGCCGTCGCGGCCCATCTGAAAGGGCGACATGTGCCCGTACGGGTGCTGGGCGAGCCGATGGACAGCTGGCGGTCGCGGATGCCCGTCGGCATGTTCCTGAAGTCCACGCCGCGCGCCTCCTCGATCTCCGATCCGACCGCCCGCTACGGCTTCAACGACTTCCGGGCCGCCGAAGGGCAGGCGCGGGTCGGCGACCGGTATCCGATACCGATCGCCGAGTTCGTCCGTTACGGCCAGTGGTTCCAGCAGCAGTGTGTCCCCGAGCTGGAGCGCAGCTCGGTGCTCGGGATCGAGTCCGGGCCGTCCGGGCTCCGGGTCCGGCTGGACACCGGCGAGGAGTTCGGCAGCCGCGCGGTCGTGCTGGCGACCGGCCTGCGGCCGTACCCCCGGGTGCCCGCCGAGCTGGCCGGGCTGTACGGAGCGGGCCTGGCCTCGCACTCCGCCGACCATGCGGACCTGGCGAAGTTCGCCGGGCAGCGGGTCGCCGTGGTCGGCGCCGGGCAGTCGGCGCTGGAGAGCGCCGCGCTGCTGCACGAGGCCGGAGCCGAGCCGACCGTGGTGGCCAGGACCGGGCAGGTGCTGTTCGGCACACCGCCCGAGTCGGACCAGGTGGGCGAACGGTCACTGCGGTCACGGGCGGTCCACCCGAGCTCGACGCTGGGCGACGGCTGGCCGCTGCTCAGCTACAGCCGGCTGCCCTGGGCCTTCCGGCACCTGCCGGACAGCACCCGGGTGCGGTTGGTGCGCACGGTGCTCGGGCCGGCCGGAGCCTGGTGGCTGCGCGAGCGGGTGGAGGGCCGGCTGCCGCTGCTGACCGGGCACGCGCTGCGCACCGCCGAGGAGCTCGACGGGCGGGTCCGGCTCCGGCTGCGCGGGCCGACCGAGGCGCTGGAGGCCGACCACGTGCTGGCCGCCACCGGCTACCACGTGGACGTCGAACGGCTCGACCTGCTGGACGTCAGGCTGCGCCGGGCGCTGCGCCGCACCGTCGAGGGAGCGCCCCGGCTCTCCGGGTCCTTCGAGTCCTCGGTACCGGGGGTGTACTTCACCGGGCTGTCCGCCGCCGACACGTTCGGACCGGTGATGCGCTTCGTCTGCGGTACCGGCTTCGCGGCCCGCAAGATCAGCGACGCGGTCGCCACCACCGGAGCCCGCTGAGCCGAACCCCCTGAGCAGGACCGCCGGACCGGACCCCGCCGAGCAGGCCGCTCCGCTGCCCCAGGTCCCCTGACCGAACATGGGTCAGGGGACCTAGGCAACGGGCCTCGACACGCAGTCAGCCGCCCGGCGAGGGCGGGCCGCCAGGACACCACCGCGCGGCGGCCAGTCGGACGGCGTGCCGCGCCGCCCGGCCGCCGAAGCGGGCGGCTTCGGCGGCGAACGGCACGGGGTCGTCGGCGCAGAGCCAGGCCCGCTCGGTGCTCCGGCGCGGACGGAGGTCGCGCGGCGGGCGCCGCTGCCGGCGGACCGCCGCCAGGACGGCGAGCAGGTCCAGCTGCCCCACGCCGTAGCTGCGGCGCAGCTGGCGGCCCTGCGGCACCGGGCGGCCGGTGAGCGACAGGTGCAGGGCCCGCACCACGTCGATCCCGTCCACGGTCTCGAACAGCCGGAACTGCGCGCCGGTCCGCGGGTTGAAGTCGACCAGCTTGTACCTGCCGTCCCGCAGGTCCAGCCGCCAGTCCAGGTCGGCGGTGCCGCTGTAGCCAGTGCTCCGGCACAGCCGGGCGGCCAGCTCCGCCAGCTCGCGGTTGGGCAGCGCGCAGGCCCGGGTGGTGACCCCGGCGCCCGGTGGCCAGGAGCGCAGTTTGAGGCCGGTGAAGACGGCCAGCGGTTCGCCGCCGGGCCCGCAGCACAGGTGGGTGATCCAGTCCTCGGAGTGTTCCGGCGGCAGGTACTCCTGGAGCAGCACCGAGGGCCGCACGTCGGGCGGGCAGGCGGCCAGCAGCTCCCGTTCGTCGCGGACCACCGTGGTGTGCCCGACCACCGGGCGGCTCAGCCGGGTGAACGGCGCCAGGTTCTTGAGCACCAGCGGGTACCCCCAGTTCCGCGCGGTGGCCACCAGCTCCGCGTGGTCGCGCGGTGCGCAGGCCTGCGGGGTGGGCACGTCGGCGGCCCGGCAGAGCGCGTGCAGCCCGCCCTTGTCGGCCAGCCGCCGGGGCAGCGCCGGGGGTGCCGGGGGCAGCAGGAAGTACGGGGAGAGCTGCTCGGTGTGCTCGGCGAGCAGTACGGCCGCCTCGTCGTCGGTGGGTACCACCACGCTGCGGCGGCCGATCGCCCGGCCCACGGCTGCGATCATCGTGACCAGTTGCTCGGGGGGTTCGCAGCCGGTGCTCGGACGGACGAAAGCACCCGTCAGGTAGCGGGAGAGCGCGGTCGGGGTCAGCCGGTCCTCCACGATCGCGTACGCCGGGACGCCGAGCCGGCCGAGCGAGCGGACGGCCCCTACCGCGCTGTGCGACTGCGGGTAGTGACCGACCTTCACCAGCAGGACGGGCACCTGGTGGTCCAACTCGGGCCGGGAACGCGTCACGGGGCTCGCCTCCTCCAGAATCCGGGCCGGTCCGGGCCGGTGCAGTGCGGTGCAGTGCAGTGCGGTGCGATCCGGATCGGACCGGACCGGACCGGTGCGGACGGTCGGTCCGGAAAGGTCAGTGCTGCCAGACCCCCACCCAGTCGACGTGCAGTTGGGCGGAGGCGACGGAGGCGGGCGGCTGTTCCTGGAAGCCGACCGCGAGGTTGATCACCAGCTCCATCGGGACGTTCGGGATCATGGCCGGCTTGGTCACCTGGAACCGCTGCACGCCGTCGACGTACCAGGTGACGGCGTTCGGCTCCCAGTCCATCGCGAAGACGTGGAACCCGGAGGCGTAGTCGGCCGGGCCGGTGGTCTGGCCGACGTGGGTGTCGCCGCCGTCGGCGGTGCGCCAGTGCAGGTTCATGTCGACGCGCTGGTTGGTGTTGATGAACTCGGCCACGTCCAGTTCCGGCGGGGTGGACCGGGTGTCGGCGGGGATCAGCCAGAAGGCCGGGAACATGCCGGCCGCGTCCAGCGGGACCTGGAGCGCGGCGGCGTAGTAGCCGTACGTGTAGGTGTGGCGGGGGGTGCCGGTCCACGAGTCGCGGCCGGTGGTGACCATGCCGGAGGCCCAGGGGTAGGAGTTGCCGTCGCTGCCCGCCGTCGTCCGCCGTTCGGCGGTCAGGGTCAGCGCGCCGCCCGCCACCGAGACCTGGCCCGGCTGGTACCACTCCTGCTCGTTGTTGCCCGCGTTGGTGCAGCCCTGGTCGTTCCAGTCGAAGCAGGTGGCCCAGTCGGCTCGGTTCAGCGTGGAGCCGTTGAAGTCGTCCCGGAACACCTGGTGCCACGGTCCGGGCGCGGCGGGCGCGGCCACGCCGTTCGGACCGCCGCTCGAACTACCGCCCTGACCGCCGCCCGGACTGGTCGGGCTGTCTTCGGCGCTGCCGGACGCCGGACTCCGAGGAGCCGCAGTGCCGGTGCCGCTCCCGGTGCCCCGGCCGGCGGCTCCCCCACAGGCCGCGGCCAGCAACAGCAGGCCGGCGCCCGCCAGCCGTGCGGCGCTGCGGCCCAGCGCTCTCCCGTCCGGGGGGCGACGACGCGGCGCGGCGTCGGCGTGTTGCCGGTCGGCCCGTTCCTGACGGGCGCTGTCCCGGGCGGCGTCCTGCCGATCGGCCTGTTCCCGGTCGCCACCAGCCAGGTCGCCACCAGCCAAGTCGCCACCAACCCGGTCGCCACCAACCCGGTCGGTGTCCTCCCGGTCGGCCTGCTCCCGGCCGGGGCGGTGGCGGCGCGGGACGAGCGCGAGGAGCGTGGTGAGGCCGGCCAGCACGAGCAGGGCGCGGCCGGTGGTGAAGGAGTCCGTGAGGAACAGGGCCGTGGCCGTCACCGTCGCGAGCGCGCCGCTCAGCGCGAGGGCGACGGTGCCGGCGGCGACCGGTCCGGCCTGCCGGGCCAGCCCGGCGGCGGTGGGCCTGGCCAGCAGCATCGCGGCCGTGCCGGGGCAGCCGAGCACGAAGACGGCGGTCACCAGGACCCGTACCGGGTTGGCGGGCGTGAGGCCGGTGGCGAGCAGCGCGGCCCAGCCGGACAGGGCGAGCAGCAGGCGCGGTGTGGTCGGCGCCCAGGAGGTGACGGCTGTCCCGGTCGTCATGGCTGGGTGCTCCCCAGCGTCGGGGGCTGGTAGAGGTAGACCACCGCGTCCTGGTTGCCGAACACCGGCCGGAAGCTCGGCGAGCTCTCCGCCACGGCCTTGACCCGGTCGACCGTCCCGTCGGGGAAGACGCCGGTCAGCCGGCACTCGGCGGCCTGCGCGCGGCTCAGGATCAGATAGGCGGGGCCGGTCACGGCCGGGTCGTTCAGCCGGGAGAGCAGGACGGCCTGCGGGTCGGTCAGCAGTTCGTGCCGCTCGGCGAGCGGGTCCTGGGCCAGCACCACCCACTGGTGCTCGTCGTAGCGCAGTTCGCCGCCCGGGACGTCGGCGGTGACGGAGACGATCCGCGAGCCCGGTGGGGCCGTCTGCGCCACGTACTGCGAGGCGGCGACCTCCTGGGGCGTGAAGTAGTTCATCGTCTCCTTGCTGTAGTAGCCGAAGTACAGGCCCGTCAGCAGTGCGCCCATCGCGAGGGCGCAGACGCACCACACTCCCGTCCGGCTCCAGCGGACGAAACGGGCGCCGGGGCGCGGGCCGGTCGGCACCAGCAGGGTGGCGGTCAGGAAGGCGGCGGCCGGGAGGGCGAAGAGGTAGGCGCGGAAGACCATCTCGCCGCCGTAGTTGTTGCTGAGCAGCAGCGGCAGCGGACCCAGCAGGAGCAGCGGCAGCGGGGTGCGGCGGACCCAGCGGTGCCGGACCACGGCCGCCGCCGCCAGCAGGAGCACCGTGGCCGTCAGCCCCCGGTCCACCCAGGAGGCCAGCACCTGGTCACGGGCCGGGGTGCCGAGCCGGGACAGCCCGGGCAGCGCGTTGTTGTCGGGGCTGGCCAGGGCCGCGACCAGCTGGTGGATGTTGGAGGAGATGTACGGGCGCGCGACGGTCGCGTCCCAGGCCAGGGTGAGGGCGGTCGCCAGTGCCAGCACCGGCAGGACGACCCGGCGGTTGCGGCGCGGCAGTGCAAGCAGCAGCAGGATGCTGATCAGCATCAGCGGGGTCAGCGGGTGCGAGCAGACGATCGCGGCGATCAGTACCAGCAGCATCAGGAACGGCGCCGGCCGCCAGCCACCGCGGGCCGGGACGTCGGTGACCCAGGACAGCGCCCGGGCCCCGCGCTCGGCGGGGGGCCGCCCCCCGGCCGCCGACGGTGACGGTGGCAGGGACGCGGAAGCGGACGTGGACGCAGACGTGGACGCAGACGCGGATGCAGACGCGGACGCGGAGGGTGACAGCGCCGCCGCCGCGCGGGCCGCCGCCAGCTGGCGCAGGACCAGCGCGAGCACGGTCAGGCAGAGGAAGTACGCGAAAGCCTGCGGGGAGAAGTAGTCCTGCCCGATCCACGAGGTCGCGAAGTACAGCCAGACCCCGCCCCAGATCAGGCGGCGGTCCTGGGTGAAGGTGCGGTAGATCAGCAGCAGCGGGCCCATCAGCAGCACGTTGGCGATCACCGGGTACCAGGAGGCGTACCCGAGCGCCGAGTGCAGTCCGGTCACCCGCAGCACCAGCGCGTTCAGCTGGAAGAAGCCGGGCCACTGGTTGTAGAGGTCGAGGTTGCCGGCGTTCGGGACGGTGCCGTTGTGCCGGAGCATCGCGTCGATGATCGCGATGTGCTTCCAGGCCCACCCGTAGCGCAGGGTGGGGTACAGCAGGCTGGGCGTCGCGTGGATGACGGCGATCAGGCCCAGCACGTAGGCGGCGAGCCAGTACTGCGGGAGCCGCCGGTCGCGCAGGGCCGCGACGAAGCCGACGGTGAGCAGGGCGGGCGCGAGCCAGTAGACCGCGGGGAGTGCCTGGAGCAGGCCCAGATCACCCATCCGGCCCAGCCGGGTCCCGGTCAGTGCGAAGAGCCAGCAGCCCAGGGCGGCCGGCAGGGCGGCGCGGACGAGCAGGCCCGCCCGGCCGTGCGGTGCGGCGGCGCGCGGGGCGGGCGCGGGTACGGCGGGGTACGGGATCTCGGCGGCGATCTGCTGATCCACCATCGGTCGGCCTCCTCTGGCCTGTGCTGCTCCCCGTTCGGGTCGGGGTCAGCTCTGCGGCGGTCCGCCCACCGGGCTGCCGATCGCCGCGCGCAGGCGGCGGTAGCCGCGCCAGTACCTGGTATAGAGGCTCTCCGATATCGGTGCGACCCGCGCGCCGAGACCCCTCGTCCAGTTCTGGAAGGTCTGCTCGGACGTGTCGCTGCGGACCATCAGCCGGCAGATCCGGAGCGGGTTGTCGGCGGCGGAGCTGAACTTGTTCTCGACCGCCGTGGCCGAGGTCCACCCGGCCTCGCGCACCCGGCGCAGCACGGCGGGGCTGGAGTACCCGTGCGGGTAGGCGAAGGCGGTCGCCTCGTGCCCGAGCGCCTCCTCCAGCCGCTGTTTGCAGCCGCTGATCTCGTCGGCGCACTTCTGGCCGTAGACGGTGTCCAGCTGGGGGTGGGTCTGCGAGTGGCCGCCGATCTCGACGCCCGTGGCGTCCAGGGTGCTGATCTGACGCCAGTTCAGCATCGGCGCGGGCGGCAGCAGGCTGCCGCTGGGGTGGCCGCCGGGCGGGTGGACGGCACCCACCGTGACGTAGAGGGTGGCGGGCAGCCCCCGGTCGGAGAGCAGCGGGGCGACCGTCCAGTAGAAGTCGGCGAACCCGTCGTCGAAGGTCAGCACCGCGGCCCGCTCCGGCAGCGGCGGTCCGCCGTGGATGGCGGCCAGCAGCCGGCGCAGCGGCACCACGGACAGGCCGCTGTCGGCGATCCGGTCGAGCTGCTCGCGGAAGACCCGGGGCGCGACGGTGTACGGCGCGATCCAGGACGGCGGGTTGTCCGACACCGAGTGGTAGAGGAAGACGGGCACGGCCTTCATGTCCGCCTCCTGGTGGGCCGCCTGGCGGCACCGGCCGGTCCCTCATCGGGCTCCCCGGCGGCGGAGCCGGTGCCGACGGAGCCCGGACCGCCCCCGGCACCCCGGCCGAGCCGGCCGAGCGCGTACCCGGTCACCGTCAGGCCCACCCCGGCGCAGAGCGCTCCGGCGGCCCGGAACTCGGCATGGCGCAGGCAGCGCAGGACGGCGGCGGGCATCGTCCGGCGCAGGTAGCGGCGTTCGCTGGACAGCCCCGTCCGGGTCCCGGAGTACCGCGCCACCAGCGCCTTCGAGCGGCCCTCGGCGTAGCAGCGGGAGCTGAAGTACGCCCAGGTGGTGCGGGCCGGCGGGACGTGCTGGCGGACGACGACGGCGGGCTCGTAGCGCAGCACGCCGCCGGGGTTGCGGGCGGAGATCCGCAGGCACAGCTCGGTCTCCTCGCAGCCGTACGGGCTGGTGCCGATCCGGCCGAGGTCGCTGCGGAAGTTGCCGGCCGCGAGCACCTCGGCGCGCCGGAAGGACATGTTGGCGCCGATGAAGTTCCTGACGGCGGAGGTCTCTTCAGGGGATCCGGGGTAGGAGCAGCCGACCACCCAGTCGAACTCGGGCGGGAACCAGCCGGGCCGGCCGGTCTCCCACCAGGAGTCGACCTGGCCGCCGACGCCGAGCACCGCGGGGTCGCGGTAGGGGGCCAGCAGGCGGGCGGTCCAGTCCGGGTCGGCCACCGCGTCGTCGTCCAGGAAGGCGACCACCTCGCCGACCGCGCTCTCCACGCCGGTGTTCCGGGCGCCGGAGACGCCGTGCTTCTGGCGGCTGTGGACGACCCGGACGCCCGGGAAGCGCCGCCCGATCTCCCGGGCGAGTTCGGGGCAGTGGTCGACCACGACCAGCAGTTCGGTGGGCGGCAGGTGCTGGGCCCGGATCGAGTCGACGGCGGCGCACAGGTCGTCCCACCGGTCCAGGGTGTAGGTGCAGATCACGACGGACACCGTGGGCGCGGTGGTCCGGGCGGTGGTGCTTTCGACGGTGGTCATTCCGGCCTCCGGGTGGGTGCGGGCAGCCAGCGCGGCAGCGTCAGCAGCAGGGGGACGGCGAGTGCGCAGGAGGTGAGCAGCCAGGCCAGGCCGACGCCGGTCAGGCCGAAGCCGGGCAGCAGCCAGACCACCAGGACGACCAGGACGGCGGCGAAGGCCAGTTGCAGGCCGATCAGCCAGCCCAGGGCGCGGCGCACCCGGGCGACGCCGATGGCCACGCTGAGCACCACGTTGGGCAGCGCCGACAGGGTCATCAGGCGCAGCACGACGGTGCCGTGGGCCGCGTAGCCCGGACCGAACAGGCTGAGGATCCACGGCGCCCCGGCCACCACCACGACGACCGCCACCAGCAGCAGGCGGCCGGAGTGCCAGAGCATCCGGCGGGCGTGCTCGGCGAGGCGCTCGGGGGCCCGGGCCGCCTCGACGACCAGCGAGCTGCCCATGCTGAACGCGGCCAGGTAGAGGGTGTCGCCGACGATCCAGGCGAGCGAGTAGTAGGCATTCTGCTCGGCGCCCAGTTGGTTGAGCACCAGCAGCGGCACCACGCTGGCGGCGGCGATGCCGGAGAGGTTGCCCAGGTAGTCGGCGCCGGCGTAGCGCATGATCCGGGTGGGCCGGGGTGCCCCGGTGCGGTCGGCCCGCTGGTGGGCGGGCACCGCGTGCCGGAACAGCACCACGTTGGTCACCACGATCGAGACGAGCAGCCCGGCGGACCAGGAGACCAGGATGCCGGTGCCCACCGCCAGGGCGGCGCAGAGCGCGAGCGCGGTGGCCTTGGCCACCGCGAAGATGGAGTTCTCGCCGAGCACCCAGCCGGCCCGGCGCAGCCCGGTGAGCGCGCCGTCCTGCAGGACGAAGACCGAGAACCCGGCGGTGGCCGCGACGAAGGCCAGGGCCAGCACCGGGCTGCGCAGGAAGCCGAGGCCCGGTGCGATCCAGGGGATCAGCAGCAGGAAGACCACGGCCGCCAGGGCGCTGCAGACGGCGCTGACGCCGTAGCACTGCAGGACCAGGCGGCGGGTGTGCCGCCCGGCGGCGGGCAGGAAGCGCACCAGGACGTTGTCGAGGTTGAACCTGCCGAGCGCGGACAGCAGCGCCGCCGCCGACAGCGCGGCGTAGCTGCGCCCGACGGTGTCGGCGCTGTACCAGCGGGTGGCGAAGATCCAGAAGACCGAGCCGAGGCCCGCCGCCACCACCGAACTGGCAGCCAGCAGGTGGCCGTTGCGCAGCAGCGGCTCACCGGCCGCCCGCAGCCGCAGCGCCCGGGCGCGGGCCCTCAGCAGGGTGAGGTACGAGCACTGGCAGGGCAGCGCCTGCGGGCAGGGGCACGGCCAGTCCGGGGCCACCGGGCGGGAGAGCAGACCGGCCATCACAGCTGCCCCCCGGCTCGCAGGGTGTGCTGCTGCCAGACGCTGAACAGGTAGCTGAACGGGCCGCGCACCAGCCCGCGCAGCTCCGTCCGGCCGAGCTGCGCCAGCGCCTCGCCGCCGGCGGCGGGGGCGGACCGGATCCGGCCCCGCCGGACGGCCCGCCACTGCCACAGACCGCGCGGCAGCCGCTTGAGCAGTCCGGCCAGCAGGCCGGGCCGGTGCGAGACGGCGGCGGTGAGGTAGGCGCCGAAACCGACGCCGAAACCGTAGATCTGGGCGGTCAGCGCCTCCATGCTGCGGCGGTGGCGGTGCCAGACGAGCGCCTCCGGCTGGTAGGCCACGGTGTGGCCGCTGGTGAGGACGTAGAGGAAGGACAGCAGGTCCTCGCCGCCCCGGGTGGGGGTGCCGGTGCCGGTGGCCGGGTCGAAGCCGCCGATGCCGCGCAGCACGCCCGTCCGGAAGGCCATGTTGGCGCCGGTGCCGAACCGGCTGGTCACGAACGGGAACAGCGGGTCGGCCGGACGTTCGCGGAGCGACCAGCGCCGGGTGGCGAACCCCTTGGAGAAGCCGCCGTACCGTTCGAACACGGCCTGTGCCTCGGTGTCCAGCTCGGCGGGCAGCACCAGCCCGGTGACGCAGCCGACCCGGTCGTCGGCCACGAACAGGCCGACCAGGGCGGCCACCCAGCCGGGGTCGACGATCACGTCGTCGTCGGTGAAGGCGCAGATCTCGCCGTGCGCCGCCGCCAGGCCGCAGTTCCGGGCCCGCGCCAGGCCCGGTACGGGCTCGCGCAGGTAGCGGACCCGGCCGGGGTAGCGGGTGCGGATCAGTTCCCGGGTGGCGTCGTTCGTCGGTGCGTTGTCGACCACCAGGACCTCCGCGCGCGGATAGCCGGTCCGCAGCAGGGCGTCGAGGGCCTGCGGCAGCATGTCCTCGCGGTCGCGGGTGCAGATGATGATGCTGACCAGCGGCCGCTCGGCGCCCGGCACGGGTGCGGCAGGCGCGGCGGACGCGGGCACGGCGGGTACGGCAGGCGCGACCGGGACGTCCAGCCGGCGGCCGGCCTCGACCAGGTCCCGCCGGAGCCCGGCCGGGTCACCGGGAGTCCCGGTGGCCGTGACCAGGCCCAGCGGACGGCCGTGCCGGCGGACCAGTGCGAGGACCCGGCCGGTGGGGGCCGCGGCCGCGCCGCCGGGCGAGCGGAGCTCGCCGGGCCGCGCCAGGTCGAGTTCGACGATCCGGGCGGGTGCCGCCGGGTGGTAGGCGGGACTGGTCATCACGGACTACTCTCCGGTCCGGACCTTGCGCTGGTACCAGACGCTGAACAGGTAGCTGAACGGGCCGTACAGCAGGCCCCGGAATTCGAGCCGGTTGAAGCGCGCGAAGGACTCCTCGCGGCCGCAGCCGGATCCGGAGCCCGAACGGGCCCGGCGGCGGATGCCGAGCCACTGGCGCAGGCCGCGCGGGAGCCGCCGCAGCAGGGCGGCCAGCAGGCCGGGCTGGTGCGAGACCGCGGCGGCCAGGTAGGCGCCGAAGCCGACACCGAAGTTGAAGATGTGGGCGGTCAGGTCCTCCGCCGTGCGCGGGTGGGGGTGCCAGACGATCGCCTCGGGCTGGTAGGCCACGGTGTGGCCGCCGTTCAGGACGCGGAAGAAGGCGAGCAGTTCCTCGCCGCCGCGCGCGGGGGTGCCGGTGCCGGTGGCCGGGTCGAAGCCGCCGATGCCGCGCAGCACGCCCGTCCGGAAGGCCATGTTGGCGCCCGAGCCGAACCGCCCGACGGAGAACCGCAGCAGCGGGTCGTCCGGGCGCTCGCGGAGCGACCAGCTGCGGGCGGCGAAGCCCCGGGAGTAGGCCCCGTACCGCTCCAGCGCGATCTGCGCCTCGGTGTCGAGCTCGGCCGGCAGCACCAGTCCGGTGACGCAGGCGACCCGGTCGTCGGCCGTGAAGGGCTCCGCGAGGGCGGAGACCCAGCCGGCGTCGACGATCAGGTCGTCGTCCGCGAAGGCGCAGATCTCGCCGCGGGCCACGGCCAGGCCGCGGTTGCGGGCCCGGGCCACGCCCGGGGCCGCCTCGCGCAGGTAGCGGACCCGGTCCCGGTACTGGGAGCGGATCAGCTGCTCGGTGGTGTCGTCGGAGGGCGCGCTGTCCACGACGATGACCTCGACCCGCGGATAGCCGGTCCGCAGCAGGGAGTCGAGGCACTGTCGCAGCCTCCCCGCCCGGTCGCGGGTGCAGACCACCACGCTGACCAGGGGGGCTCCCGCCGGCACCCGGGCGCGGCCGACCCGACTTCGGCGCGCCGCGGGTGTCGCGGTGGACAGGGCGGGAACGTGGAGTTCCCGGTAGGCGGCATCGACCAGCGCCCGGCGCAGTCCGGCGGTGTCGCCGGGTGCTCCGGTGGCCTTGACCAAGCCGAGCGGGTGTCCGTGCAGCCGCACCAACGCCAACACGCCGCCGTCCGGGTTTGCCGGTCCGAGGCCGCCGGGTGAGCGCAACTCACTCGGCTCGTCCAGGTCCAGTTCGGCCACCCGGACGGGGGTGTAGAGCGAGTCGCGGGCGGCAGGGCAGGGGCAGGCCGCTGCGGTGCGCCGGTCGGAGCCATTCATCATCGCTCCCCCACGGCGTGGAGCGCCGCGGACCGGGCGCCGGGGCGCTCGGCGAGCAAGGTCCGCAGCACCCGACGGCCGTCGGAGACGGCGTGGAGGTGCGAGCGGCCACTGCGGCGGGGAAGTTCGAGGCTCGGCACCTCGGCGATCCGTAGGCCCGAGCGGAGGGCGCGCGCGATCATCTCGGCCTCGATCTCGAAGCCCGAGGAGCGCAGGTCCAGTTGGTCCAGGAAGCTGCGCCGGAAGGCGCAGAAGCCGTAGCAGAGGTCGGTCAGCCGGGCGTGGTAGAGCCGGTTGACCACCATGAGCAGCGCCCGGTTGCCGAGCGCGCGGACCCGGGTGAAGTCCAGCGATCCGCCGCCGGCGATGCAGCGCGAGCCCTTCACGAAGTCGTAGCCGTTGTCCAGGAAGTGCAGGTAGTGCGGGATCTCGCCGGGCCACATCGACCCGTCGGCGTCCATCATCACGATGTACTCGCCGGTGGCGGCCTCGAAGCCGGTGCGCAGGGCGCTGCCCTTGCCGGGGCCGCTCTGCTGGACGCTGCGGACGGTGGGCAGGCAGTGCTCGGCCATCGTCAGGGTGGCGTCCGTGGAGGAGCCGTCCACCAGGATGACCTCGTTCACGCAGCGCGGGATCTGCTCGAACACCCAGGGGATGTTGTGCGCCTCGTTGCGGGCCGGGACGACCAGGGTGACGGAGTGCGTGGTGGCGTAGCCGTCGGTGGCGCGGCGCATCGGCGGCCTGGGGTCCAGGTGGTCGGTGGCGCGGCGCATCGGGCGTCCGTCACGGGTGGCGTGGGAGAGGACGTGGGGAGGCAGAGTGGTGCTCATCGCGGGCGGCCTCTCGGGAGGCGGCGGGCACACCGGTGACCAGGTGTGGCCCGGGCGAACGGGGCCGCGCGCGGCAAGGCGCAGGGCGGAGGCCCCGTGGAACGGAGAGCGATCCCCGGTGCTGCGGGCTTCTCGACTACTCCCCCGGAACCCCGCGTGCGCCGAAGCGCCGACACATCAGCTAAACAGCAACTGGCAAACGTTCAGTCCGGCCGGGAGCGGATCGCCCTGAACGGGCGAGGCTCTCCGAATCGGTGCCAGGGCCTCATCATCGGACGCGCCCTCGACTCAAGTCAAGTGGTTTGTCCGGTTATTTCCGTATTTCTCCGCCGAGTGCCCCGCCCGAGCCGGATGCCCCACCCACGCCCGGCGTCCCGGACGGGCCGGGTGCCCTCCCCGCGCCGCTCGCGCCGGCCTCCCTGCTCGCCGAGATCCGCCGGGCGATCTCGGCCGGCCGCACCGGGCGGCCGAAGTGCCAGCCCTGGGCCCAGTCGCAGCCCATCAGCCGCAGCCGGTCGGCGTCCGCGCCGCTCTCCACGCCCTCGGCGGTGACGGTCAGTCCGAGGGTGTGCGCCAGCGAGACCAGGCCGCTGACGATCCGCCAGCCCAGGTGGGTGTCCTTGGCCGGGTCGTGCAGGTCGCCGACGAAGGAGCCGGCGATCTTCAGCCCGGAGACCGGCAGGTCCCGCAGGTAGGCGAGGTTGGACCAGCCGGTACCGAAGTCGTCGATGGCGAGCGAGACGCCCATGTCGACCACCGCGTGCAGCGCCTTCAGGGCCTCGTCCTCGGGGCCGACCACGGTGCTCTCGGTGATCTCCAGCTGGAGCTTGGCCGGATCGAGGCCGGTGGAGCGCAGGATCCGGTCGATGTCCTGCACCAGGCCGACGTTACGGGCCTGACGGACCGCCAGGTTGACGTTCATCTGCGGGGCCGCCGAGCCGAACCGCCGTACCCAGTCGGCCGCCTGACCGCACGCCTGCTCCAGCACCCAGCGCCCGAGCGGCATGATCAGGCCGGTCTCCTCGGCGGTGGCGATGAACTCCTCCGGGCCGAGCACCCCCAGCTGCGGGTGCCGCCAGCGCACCAGCGCCTCGACCGCGACCAGCGAGTCGTCGCCCAGCGAGCAGAGCGGCTGGTAGTCGATGAAGAACTCGCCCCGGTCCAGCGCGGCGGGCATCCGCACCGACACCGCGTACCGGCTCACCGCCCGCGCGTTCTCCTTCGGGTCGAACAGCGTCCAGCGCCCGCGCCCGGCCTCCTTGGCCCGGTAGAGCGTCAGGTCGGCGGCCCGGACGGCGGCGCCCGGGGTGGTGGTCGCCACCCGGCGCTCCAGCACGCCGATGCTGGCGCCGACCGCCAGCCGGTGGTCACCGATCACCACCGGCTTGGCCAGCGCGGCCAGCACCGTCTTCGCGGCGGCCACCGCCTCCTGCTCACCCCGGCAGTTCTCCAGCAGGACGACGAACTCGTCGCCGCCCAGCCGCGCCACCAGGTGCCCCAGCGGCGTCAGCACGGACTCCAGCCGGGCCGCCACGGCCGCCAGCAGCTGGTCGCCGGTCTCGTGGCCGAGCGAGTCGTTGACCACCTTGAAGCCGTCCAGGTCCACGTAGCAGAGGCCGAACCTGGCACCCGGTTCCGGCTCCTCGAAGAGCTTCTCCAGGCGTTCGAAGAAGGCGACCCGGTTCGGCAGGCCGGTCAGCGGGTCGTGGGTGGCCTGGTGGCGCAGCCGCTCCTGGAGGCGGTACCGGTCGGTGATGTCCTCCAGCATCGCCACCTGGTACTGCGGCCTGCCCTCGTCGTCGCGGATCAGCGAGACGGTCAGGTGCGTCCAGACCACCTCGCCGTCGCGGCGGTAGTACGGCTTGTCGAACTGGAGGTAGTCGCGCTTTCCGGTGATCAGCTCCTCGTACGCGTCCCAGACGCCCGGGGTGTCCTCGGGGTGCACCAGCTCGTTCACCCGGTGGCCCTGGAGGTCCTCCGGGCCGGCTCCGAAGATCTCCTGCAGCGCCCGGTTGACCGCCAGGATGTTGCCGTCGACGTCCCCGATGCCGATGCCGATCGCGGCGCTCTCGAACAGCGCGCGGAACCGGTTCTCCGAGGCCCGGAGCGCCTTCTCCACCTCCTGCCGCGCGCTGTCCGCCGCCAGCCGGATCGACTCCTGCTCGCGCAACGTCCGCTCGCGCAGCGCGGCGGCCCAGCCGGCCGCGAAGGCGCCGCACAGCGCCGGGCCGCGCTCGTCCGCCACGGGGTGCTCGTGCAGCAGCTCCACCGCCCGGGCCAGCACCACCGGGTCGGTGAAGTGGGCGTCCACCAGCAGCGCGCCCGCCTCGGCGGCGAGCGCGGACTCGAACGGCTCGTCCCGCTGGGCCCGGTGCAGCAGGCCCGCCGTCCGGGAGACCAGCCGCCCCAGGATGCCGGGGTGCACCGCGACGCCGTGCCCGTCCTCCAGCAGCCGCGCCCACTCCTGGTGGAACCGGACGGCGTCCCTGTCCCCGACCGGGGTCCCGGTACTCACGGGAGGAGTCCGACGCCCACCATGCCGGTCATCCGCTCGGGGTGCGGACCCACCGACTCCGGGTAGTCCGGGCGCCACTGGGGCAGGTAGACCACGCCGGGCTCGACCAGCTCGAAGCCGTCGAAGAAGTCGGTGATCTGCTGCCGGCTGCGCATGGTCAGGGGGGTCGGAGTCAGCCGGTAGAGCTCCTGGTGCGGACCGACCTGGTCCGGGCGGCCCTCCTGGGAGGCGTGGCAGAGCACCAGCGCGCTGCCGGGCGGCAGTGCGTCCCGCAGTGCCCCGACCAGCCTGCCGGGCTCCTCGGCGTCCGTCACGAAGTGCAGCACGGCGACCAGCATCAGCGCGACGGGCTCGCCCGCACCCAGCAGGTCGACCACCTCGGGGCGGCCCAGCAGGTCCGGCACCGAGCGCAGGTCCGCCTCGACCACCACACTGTGCGGGTCGTCCCGCAGCAGCAGCCTGCTGTGCGCGACGGCGACCGGGTCCCGGTCGACGTAGACCACCCGGGCCTCGGGCCGGATCGCCCGGGCCACCTCGTGGACGGCGCCGAAGGTCGGGATGCCCGAGCCGATGTCCAGGAAGCGCGTGGTGCCCCGCTCCGCCAGGAACTGGACCGCGCGGCGCAGGAACGCCCGGTTGGACCGCATGATGGTCGGCAGTTCGGGCCAGAGCTCCATCGCCTTGCGGGCCATCTGGCGGTCGGCCTCGAAGTTGTGCGAACCACCGAGGTAGTAGTCGTAGACCCGGGCGGCGTTGGGCTTGTCCAGGTCGGTTCCGGCGGGCACCCAGTTCGGTCGCTGCATCACGGCCCCCTTCCGGATCTGGCGGAGACAACAGGCGATAAAGATCTTCCTACCAACGGAGCAGGCCCGCAACCGCTGGGACCGGGAAACGGAATACCGCCGTCCGCCCGGCCGGACGGCCGTGGCCGTGCCTCGTCCGGCGGCGCGCGCGGTCGGCGTCCGGCGGCGCGCGGTCGGCGCTCCCGGTACGGCCGGTCGCTCCCGGCCGATCTGCGCCGGTCGCCGTGCCCGGCGCAGAATGAGGGGCGATGACCGGACAACTCATCGAGGACTACGCCCTCGTCGGAGACCTCCAGACCGCCGCCCTGATCGGCCGGGACGGCTCGGTCGACTGGCTCTGCCTGCCGCGTTTCGACTCCCCCAGCTGCTTCGCCGGGCTGCTCGGCGACGACCGGCACGGCGGCTGGCGGCTCGCCCCCGTCGGCGCCGGCCCGTGCACCGAACGGCGGTACCGGGGCGACACCCTCGTCCTGGAGTCGGTGTGGCGCACCGGCACCGGGGACGTGCGGATCACCGACTTCATGCCGCACCGCGAGCGCGCCCCGCAACTGATCCGGATCGTCGAGGGGCTGCGCGGCGAGGTGCCGATGCGCGGCGATCTGCGGCTGCGCTTCAACAACGGCCGGATCGTGCCCTGGGTGCGCCGCACCGACCACCACCGGGTCGCCGTCGCGGGCCCCGACTCCGCCTGGCTGCGCGTCCCGTCCGGCGTGCACACCTACGGCGAATCGGGCGCCACCAGTTCGGACTTCACCGTCCGCGCGGGCGAGCGGGTGCCCTTCGTCCTCAGCTGGCTGCCCTCCCACCTGCACGGCACGCCCCGCACCGACCCCGAGCAGGCACTGCTGCGCACGGTCGAACGCTGGGAGCAGTGGGCGGACGGCTGCCGGTACCGGGGCGAGTGGCGGCAGCAGGTGGTCCGCTCGCTGATCACCCTCAAGGCGCTGACCTACGAGCCCACCGGCGGCATCGTCGCGGCCCCCACCACCTCGCTGCCCGAGCGGATCGGCGGGATGCGCAACTGGGACTACCGCTTCTGCTGGCTGCGCGACTCCAGCCTCACCCTCGCCGCCCTGCTGCGCAGCGGCTACCGCGAGGAGGCCGCCGCCTGGCACAGCTGGCTGCTGCGGGCCGTCGCGGGCGACCCGGGCGACGTGCAGGTGGTGTACGGGGTCGCGGGCGAGCGCGGCCTGCCCGAGACCTCGGCGCCCTGGCTGCCTGGCTACCAGGGCTCGGCACCCGTCCGATTCGGCAACGCCGCCGTTCACCAACGCCAACTCGACGTCTACGGCGAGGTGGTGGACACCCTGGAGCTGGCACTGCGGGCCGGCCTGCCGATGGAGCGCAAGGTCTGGCGGCTGCTGCTCGCCCTGATGGCCTTCCTGGAGGAGCACTGGCGGCAGCCCGACGAGGGCCTCTGGGAGATCCGGGGCGAGCGGCGGCACTTCGTGCACTCCAAGGTGATGACCTGGGTCGCCGCGGACCGGGCCGTCCGGATGGCCGAGAGCACCGGCCTGCCCGCGCCGCTGGACCGCTGGCGGGCGCTGCGCGACGCGGTGCACGCGGACGTCTGCGCGAACGGCTACGACCCGGTCCGCGGCGTCTTCGTCCAGCACTACGGCGGACGGGAGTTGGACGCCGCGACACTGTTCGTCGCGAAGACCGGCTTCCTCCCGCCGGACGACCCGAGGGTGGTCCGCACCGTCGACGCCGTCCGGGACGGGCTGGACCACGGCGGCTTCGTCCGGCGCTACCCCACCGGACCGCGGGGCGCGGACGGGGACGGGGACGGGCTGCCCGGGACGGAGGGGGCCTTCCTGGCCTGCTCGTTCTGGCTCGCCGACGCCCTCGCACTGACCGGGCGGGCCGGCGAGGCCCGGGAGCTGTTCGGGCGGGTCCTGGCGCTCGGCAACGACCTCGGGCTGCTCTCCGAGGAGTGGGACCCGCTCGCCGGGCGCCAACTGGGCAACACCCCGCAGGCGTTCACCCATGTCGCACTGGTCAACACCGCCTTCGGCCTGGACGGCCGGACCTGACGGACCGTGCTCGTATGCTCGGTGCGAACCGACCAGGAGGCACAGGATGAGAGCCCGCCCGAAGATCGACGACGAGCAGCGCCGGGCCCGGCTCGGCCGCCGCCACCTGCTCGCCCCGGCCCACCGGGCCGACACCCCCGAGCAGGTCGCGGAGGCGGTGCTCGCGCTGCACTCCAGCGACCCCGCGAGCGTCGTCCTCTCCACCGCCGCCCGCCTCGCCCGGCCCGGCAGCGCCGCCCTGGAGCAGGCGCTCTACGAGGACGGCACGCTGGTGCGGATGCACGGCATGCGGCGCACCCTGTTCGTCGTGCCCACGGACATCGCGCCGCTCGTCCAGTCCTCCACCACCGGCAAGGTCGCCGAACGCGAACGCCGCGGCCTGGTCGCCTTCGCGGCCGAGGGCGGCTTCGACGAGGCGTGGCTGGCCCGGGTCGAGCGGCGCACGCTCGCCGCGCTGGCCGCCGCCGGACAGGCCACCTCCGCCCAACTGGGCTCCGAAGTACCCGAGTTGCGCGAGGCCAGGACGATGTCGGCCGGCAAGGCGTACGAGGCGAAGCAGACCGTCGGGGTCCGGCTGCTGCGGGTACTGGGCATGGAGGGCTCGATCGTGCGCGGCCGCCCGGCGGGGAGCTGGCTCAGCGGCCAGCACTACTGGGCACTGCGGCCCGCCCTGCCGGAGCTGCCCGTCGCCCGGGCCCAGGCCGAACTGGCCGCGCGCTGGCTCGCCGCCTACGGCCCCGCCACCGTCGAGGACCTGCGGTGGTGGACGGGCTGGGGCCTGCGCGAGGTACGGACGGCCCTGGCGGCCTGCGCAGCCGTCCCGGCCGACCTGACGGGCGGCGAGGGCTTCGTACTGCCCGACGACACCGAGCCGGTCACCGCGCCCGAACCGTGGGCGGCCGTACTCCCCGGGCTGGACCCGACCCCGATGGGCTGGCAGCAGCGCGACTGGTACCTCCCCACCGAGCACCGGGAGGAACTCTTCGACCGCTCCGGCAACATCGGGCCGACGCTCTGGTGGAACGGCCGGATCGTCGGCGGCTGGGCCCAGCGCGCCGACGGCGAACTCGCCCGCCACCTCCTCGAACCGGTCGGCCCGGACGCCGAGACGGCGATCGACGCCGAGCTCCACCGCCTCAGCTCCTGGCTCGGCCCCACCCGGATCACCCCGCGCTTCCGCACCCCGCTGGAGCGGAGACTCTCCGGCTGACCCGCCGGGCGCTCTTCCGACCGCATGGCAGGCCCCGCTACCCCGGGGTCGGGTCAACGGGGCCGCACCGGCCTGCACGGTCGGACGGCGCCGAAGTCGCCGGCCTTGACCGCAGCTACGACGCCGTCCAGGGATCGGCCGCCCTGCTGGTGAGCGGTGCCCTCGCCGCCTGGCAGTCCAGCCTGTGGATGCCCGGTCGGGAGCACGGCGAGCGCGACTTCCCGAAGGTGACGGCGCCATCGCTCGACCCCGGCAGCCGTAAGAACGAGCGGTGACCGGCGACACGGCCGACCGAGCCGACGGCATCGCACCCGGCCCCTATCCTCGGGGACATGACGATTCAGCGCATGGACAATGTCGGCATCGTCGTCGCCGACCTCGACGCCGCAGTCGCCTTCTTCACCGAACTCGGCATGGAGCTGGAAGGCAGGATGCCGATCGAAGGAAGCTGGGCGGGAAGCGTCGCCGGGCTCGACGACATGCGAAGCGAGATCGCGATGATGCGGATCCCGGACGCCCCGGGCCGACTCGAACTGGCGAAGTATCACACCCCGGAGGCGGTCACCTCCAAGCCGGAGATCACCCCGGCGAACACGCTGGGCCTGCACCGCGTCATGTTCGCCGTCGACGACATCGAGGACACCCTCGCCCGCCTCCGCCCACACGGCGCCACACTCGTCGGCGAAGTGACGCGCTTCGAGGACAGCTACCTGCTCTGCTATCTCCGCGGGCCGAGCGGAATCATCCTCGCGCTGGCCGAGCAGCTGAGCTGAGAAGACTCCGCTCACAAGGGCGCCGACCTGGTGTGCTCTCCCAGGAGTGCCCTCGCCGGTGGCCACGTCCAAGGCGGCGGACGCCGGCCCGTCCTCCTCCCGGGCGAACCCGTCAGCCCCCTGATCACCCGTTCCGGTGGGGCGGGGAAGTCAGCCGCGCCGGGACGGGTCCGGCGTCGGCGGCCACGCCGGCAGCGCGCCGCGCCGCTCGGCCCAGAACTCGGCGACCGGTTCGGGGCTCGTTCCCCGTGAGATCGCCAGCAGCATCCGCAGCAGCAACCGGCCGGCCGCCATGAACAGCAGCGGGGAGGACTCGCGGTCGAAGCCTCCCCTGTCTATCAAGAGCACTCCGGACGGTGCGCCACCCAGCCGGACGTCGTCCGCGATGCCGTCCGCCACCGGATCCGCGAACTCCTGTGGCAGGCCGGGCGCCAGCCCACCGCCGAGCAGCCCGGGGGGATGCCCCGCCGAACCGGCGGCACCGCTGGCGACCCGGACGGCGAGCTCTCCCCCGTCCCCTGGGACGAACTCCCCGCCGAGCAGCGCCCGGAACAGCGCTCCGCCACGGTTCTGCTGGAGCTCGACCACCGCGCGGGCGGAGTCGAGCCGGGGGTTCGGCAGAGCCCCGAACCCGGTGACGACCTCACCCACGCGCGGGTAGGAGAACACCGGCAGATCGGTGTCGACCGCTACGGCCAGGCCGGGCCTTCGCACCACGAACACGGGAATCCCTCCTTGTTGACGTTGAACTGCGGCGGAGCCGGGTACCCGGGGACAGGCCGCCGGCCCGTCGGCTGCCGTGGCCCGGTCGAATCGAACCACGGTCACCCCGCCGGCTGCGACCGACCGCCGTCGATGAAGCGCAGCAGGCGTTCGTTGACCAGCTCGGGGCGTTCCAGGTTGAGGCCGTGGCCGGCCTCCTGGACGATCTCGGCCTGCACGTCCGGGATCAGTGCGGTGACCCGCCGCACCACCCGGTCCGGGCGGAGCAGGGCGGGCGCCCGGCCGGTAGCTCCGCATGCCCAGCATCAGCGGGGCCCTCAGGTCCGGCCCGGCCGAGCCCGCATGGTGCGGGAGGGGCCGCACGGGGAAGGGTGACGGGATGGAATCGTTCGACCGCAGCGGCACCGGCAGCAGCAAGTGGGCCCGGGCCGGCCAGGGGCGGATCGCCCTGGGGCTGGCCGACCTGGACCTGCCCGGACCACCGGAGATCGGCGCGGCCCTCGCCGAGCGGGCCCGGCACCCCGCGTACGGGTACACCGTGTGCGATCCGGGCGGGCGCGGGCTGGTGGCCGACTGGTACCGGGAGCGGCACGGGGTGGCGGTGGACCCGGAGTGGGTGCTGCTGCTGCCGTTCGGCCCGCGCACCGCGCTGCGGCTGCTGCTGGGCCTGGCCGGGCCCCGGCGGCCGGTGGTCTTCCCGACACCCGAGTGGGGCGGCTTCGAACAGCTCTGCCGGTCGGCGGGGCTGCCGTACCGGACGGTGCGGCTGGCACGGGACGCCGACGGCTACCGGCTGCCCGTCGAGGACTTCGCCGGGGCCGGTCTCGTCCTGCTGAGCAGCCCGCACAACCCGTCCGGACGGGTCTGGACCCGGCGGGAGATCCGGGGGCTGGCGGAGCAGGCCGCCGAGGCCGGCGGGCTGCTGGTCTCGGACGAGGTGCACGGCGACCTGGTCCACCCGGACCTCGGGCTGCGCCAGCCCGTCGCGGTGTCCGTCGCCGGGGAGCTCGCCCGGCACACCGTGACGCTGAACTCGGTCGGCAAGACCTTCAACACCTCCGGCATCCCGAGCTGCTTCGCACTCGTGCCCGACCCCGCCCTGCGCCAGCGGCTGACCACCCGGATGGCGGAGTACGGCCTGTGGGAGGGCGGGCTGCTGGAGCAGGTCGTCCAGCAGGCGGCGTTGCGGCACGGCGGCCGCTGGCTGGACACGCTGCTCGACCGGCTGGCGGCCAACCGCGAGCTGGTGGTCGGCGCGCTGCCGGAGGCGGTGCTGTCCCGCCCGGAGGCCTCGTACCTGCTCTGGCTGGACGCCGTCGCGCTCGGACTGCCGGCGGTCGGGGCCCGCGAGGTCCTCCTCACGGAACGTGACGTCGAACTGTCGTCCGGTACGGACTTCGGGGCCGAGTGGGCCGGGTGCCTCCGGCTCAACTACGCCCTCCCCGCACCGCTGCTACGGACCGCGCTCACCCGTTTGACGCTCCGTTGACACCCTCTGACCTGCACGGAAATCCCGTGAGCAGCGCACATGTTTGGTTCGTAGCAGACTGAGCAGGAAAGACCGGGCCGCAATCGCGAACCGAGAGATGGTGAGTCCGGTGATACCCGTTCGCCCGAATCAGACACCCGCCCCGCAGTCGGCGCCCCGCTCGGCACCACCGAGCGTGACGCCGCTGACCGAATCGACCGCCGAGGACCATCTGCTCGGCATCTGTTTCAAGATCGGCCCGCCCCGGCTGATCGGCGTGGAGGCCGAGTGGTTCGTCCACGACACCCGATGTCCCGAGGCGGTGGTCGAACCGCACCGCGTCACCGACGCACTGGCACTGCTGCCCGAGGCCGCGAAGGCCGCCCCGGCCGCAGGCGCCACCCCGCCGGACGGCGAGCACGCCGACCCCCCGCTCCTCCCGGCGGGCGCCCGGCTCACCCGCGAACCCGGCGGGCAGGTAGAGCTCAGCTCCCCGCCCGCCGAAGACCCGGCCGACTGCGCCGAGGCCCTCCTGCTCGACCAGGCCGGACTGCGCGCCGCCCTCGCCACCCAGGGCCTGCGCCTCACCGGCACCGGTACCGACCCGCTCCCCCGAGAGCGCCGGATGCAGCTGGACCACCCGCGCTACCTGGCCATGGAGAAGTTCTTCGACCGGGCCGGGCCGTGGGGCCGGATCATGATGACCGGTACCGCCTCCGTGCAGGTCAACGTGGACGCAGGTGCCGACACCGGCCCGCACGCGCTGGCCGACCGCTGGCGGCTGACCCACCTGCTCGGGCCGGTGCTGGTCGCCGCGTTCGCCAACTCCCCGCTGCTGGACGGCCGGCCGACCGGCTACCGCTCCACCCGCCAGCTGATCTGGTCCCGGATGGACCCGAGCCGCACCCTCGCCCCGGCCGCCACGACCGACCCGCGCGAGAGCTGGGCCCGCTACGTGCTGGACGCCGAGGTGCTCTGCGTGCGCCGCCCGGACGGCCGCCCGTGGACGGCCCCGGCCGGGCTGACCTTCCGGGACTGGCTGCGCGGCGCGGGCGAACGCCGGCCCTCGCTCGCCGACCTGGACTACCACCGCACCACGCTCTTCCCCCCGGTGCGCCCGCGCGGACACCTGGAGCTGCGCATGATCGACGCGCAGCCCGGCGACGGCTGGCTGGCCCCGCTGGCCCTGGTCAGCGCCCTGCTGGACGACCAGGCGGCCGCCGACACCGCACTGGCGGCGCTGGAGCCGCTCGGCACCCCGGACGGGCTCCGCCCGCCGCGCGCCGAGCTGTGGCACCGGGCCGCCACCCTCGCCCTCACCGACCCGCAGCTGCGCCGGGCCGCCCTCGCCTGCTTCGGCGCCGCCGACCAGGCCCTCGCCCGCCGCCCCGGCTCGCACCGGCTGCGCACCGCACTCACCGAGTTCGCCGAGCGCTACCCCGCCCGGGGCCGCTGCCCCGCCGACGACCAGCTGGACGCGCTGCGGGCCGGAGCCGACCCCGTCTCCCCGGAGGCCGCACGATGACCGACACCACCGACCGGCTGTCCGGCACGCAGTCCGCCGAGGCCCTGCGGGACCGGATCGCCGCCGAACTGCTCGCCGCCCGCGACCGCACCGCCGGCCTCACCGACTGCGTCGAGGACGAGGACCTGACGGCCCAGCACTCCCCGCTGATGTCACCACTGGTCTGGGACCTCGCCCACATCGGCAACCAGGAGGAACTCTGGCTGCTGCGCAACGTCGGCGGGCGCGACCCGATGCACCCCGAGATCGACCCGCTGTACGACGCCTTCGAGCACCCGCGCTCCGAGCGGCCGAGCCTGCCGCTGCTCCCGCCCGGCCAGGCCCGCGCCTACGCGCACGAGGTGCGCGGCCGGGTGCTCGACCTGCTCGCCGCCAGCCCGCTCGAAGGGACGCCGCTGCTGCGGGACGGCTTCGCGTTCGGGCTGATCGCCCAGCACGAGCAGCAGCACGACGAGACGATGCTGATCACCCACCAACTCCGGCGGAGCGGCGCCGCGTTGTTCGCCCCGGCGCCCCCCGCCGGGCCGTCCGCCGAGCTGCCCGCCGAGGTCCTCGTCCCGGCCGGGCCGTTCACCATGGGCACCGACACCGAGCCGTGGGCCCTGGACAACGAGCGCCCCGCACACCAGGTGGACGTGCCCGCCTTCCGGCTCGACACCACACCGGTGAGCAACGCCGCCTACCAGCGGTTCATCGCCGACGGCGGCTACCGGGACAGCCGCTGGTGGACTCCCGAGGGCTGGGAGTACCGCTGCCGGGCCGAGTTGACCGCGCCGCTGTTCTGGAGCCGGGACGGCGGCCAGTGGCTGCGCCGCCGCTTCGGGACGGTGGAACCGGTACCGGGCGACGAACCGGTGCTGCACGTCAGCTGGTACGAGGCGGACGCGTACGCCCGCTGGGCCGGGCGGCGGCTGCCCACCGAGGCCGAGTGGGAGAAGGCCGCCCGGCACGACCCCGGCTCCGGCCGCTCCCGCCGCTACCCCTGGGGCGACGCCGAGCCGGGCCCCGAGCACGCCAACCTGGCCCAGCGCCACCTCCAGCCGTCCCCCGTCGGCAGCTACCCGGCGGGCGAGTCACCGTACGGGGCACGGCAGTTGATGGGCGACGTGTGGGAGTGGACGGCGAGCGACTTCCACCCCTACCCGGGCTTCCGGGCCTGGCCGTACCGCGAGTACTCGGAGGTCTTCTTCGGGCCGGAGTACAAAGTCCTGCGCGGTGGCTGCTTCGCCGTCGCCCCCGTCGCCTGCCGGGGCACCTTCCGCAACTGGGACTACCCGGTCCGGCGGCAGATCTTCGCTGGATTCCGCACCGCGCGCACCGTGGACGGGGACTGATGTGCCGTCACCTCGCCTATCTGGGCGCACCGGTGCCGATCCGGCAGCTGGTGCTGGACCCGCCGCTCGGCCTCTACCGGCAGTCCTGGGCGCCGCGCGCGCAGCGGCACGGGACGGTGAACGCCGACGGGTTCGGGGTCGGCTGGTACGCGGACGGCGACCCGGTGCCGGCCCGCTACCGGCGGGCCGGGCCGATCTGGGCGGACGGCGGATTCGCCGACCTCGCCCGGGTGGTGCGGACCCGGGCCCTGCTGGCCGCCGTCCGCTCCGCCACCGAGGGGTGCGCGGCGGGCGAGGCCGCGGCGGCGCCGTTCGGTGCGGACCGGTGGCTGTTCAGCCACAACGGCGCGCTGCCCGGCTGGCCGGGCCGGCTCGGCGCACTGGCCGCCGGGCTGCCCGCCGAGGAACTGCTCGGACTGGAGGCCCGCAGCGACTCGGCCCTGGTCTGGGCCCTGGTGCTGCACCGGCTGCGGGCCGGTGCGGCGCCCGGCGAGGCGCTGGCCGACACCGTCCTGACGGTCGCCGAGCACAGTGACGCCCGGCTCAACCTGCTGCTGACCGACGGGACTTCGATCGCCGCCACCAGCTGGGGCGACACCCTCTGCCACCGGACCACCGAAGGGTCCGTGCTGGTCGCCTCCGAGCCCGGCGACGAGGAGCCCGGCTGGATCCGGCTGCCCGACCGGAGTCTGCTGCTGGCCACCGCCGAGGGCACAACCGTCAAACCCCTGATCCCTTGAGAGGACAACCCCCCGTGAGCACCTACGATCTCACCCGCCTGCTGCCCGCCGACCACTTCGGGCAGGCGCTCCGGCACGACGTGCAGCAGGGGCTGACCGCGTATCCCAAATGGCTGCCGCCGAAGTGGTTCTACGACGCCCGGGGCAGCGAGCTGTTCGAGGAGATCACCCGGCTGCCCGAGTACTACCCGACCCGCGCCGAGCGGGAGATCCTCACCGCCCGGTCCCGCGAGATCGCGGCGATCACCCGGGCCCGGACCCTGGTCGAACTGGGCTCCGGCTCCTCGGAGAAGACCCGGCTGCTGCTGGACGCGCTGAGCGAACTGGGGACGCTGGCGGAGTACGTCCCGGTGGACGTCAGCGAAAGTGCGCTGGAGTCGGCGGCCGAATCGCTGACCGCGCAGTACCCGAAGCTCGCCGTCCGGGCCGTGGTCTCGGACTTCACCCACGGCCTCGGGCTCTCCGACGGCGCGGGCGGCCCCCGGCTGGTGGCCTTCCTCGGCGGCACGCTCGGCAACCTGCTGCCGGACGAGCGGGCCGGGTTCCTCGCCTCGCTGCGGGCCGGGCTGGAGCCGGGCGACGCCGTCCTGCTCGGCACCGACCTGGTGAAGGAGGCCGGGGTGCTGGTCGCCGCGTACGACGACGCGGCCGGGGTCACGGCCGCCTTCAACAAGAACGTGCTGACCGTGCTGAACCGCGAGCTCGGGGCGGACTTCGACCCGGACCAGTTCGACCACGTCGCGCTCTGGGACGCGAAGCGGGAATGGATCGAGATGCGGCTCCGCTCCCGCCGGGCCCAGACCGTCAAGATCCGCGAACTCGGCCTCCCGGTGCACTTCGACGAGGGCGAGGAGCTCCGCACGGAGATCTCCGCGAAGTTCAGCCACACCCGGATCGCCGACGAACTGGCTGCGGCCGGAATGCGGTTGGCGGAGTGGTGGACGGACGAGGCGGGCCGGTTCGGCCTCTCCCTCGCCGTCCCGGTCTGACCGGACCAGCGCCGGATCAGCAGGCCGGACCAGCCGGCCGGACCAGTCGGCCGAACCCGGGCCGGGCCTCCCATCGGAGGCCCGGCCCGGGCGCTTCCGCGCGCACCCTAGCGCCGATCGGACGGGACCGGGGGCGAATCGCTCACTCTGCGCGCGCGGGCGGGCACCTCCGGTACTCATGACGGCGGGAGGGATGTGTCCTTGATCTTCAATCGGCTTCGCACCAGCACCCGCAGGACGACCATCGCCGGGGCCTGCCCGTACGCGCACCAGCCTGCGCCCGAACCACCCGCGCCCGGCCGCCCCGAACCGCCCGCGCCCACACCCACACCGGCCGCACCCGAACAGGGGTCGGTGGCGGAACAAGCCGTGGCGTTCGTCCGGCAGTTCCACCAGGAGCGGACCGGCGCGGGCGATCCGGCGCCGAGGGTGCGCCAGGTGCTGGCCGAGATCGAGCAGACCGGCACGTACCGGCACACGGTGGCCGAACTCGCCTTCGGGGCAAGGGTGGCGTGGCGCAACTCGGCGCGGTGCATCGGGCGGCTGTACTGGCGGAGCCTGGTGGTGCGCGACCTGCGGCACGTCGACTCGGCCGACGCGATCGCCGAGGAGTGCTTCGAGCACCTGCGGACGGCCACCAACGGAGGCCGGATCCGGCCGGTGATCTCGGTCTTCGCCCCCGACCGGCCGGGCCGTCCCGCGCCCCGGATCCTCAACCAGCAGCTGATCCGGTACGCGGGCCACCCCCGGCCGGGGGGCGGCTGGACGGGCGACCCGGCGGGAGCAGAACTGACGGCCAGAGCAAGAGAGTTGGGATGGAAGGGTGGCGAGGACCCGTTCGAGGTGCTCCCGCTGCTCGTCCGGGAGCGGCCGGGCGCCGAGCCGCGCTGGTACCAGCTCCCGGAGGACGCCACCCTGGAGGTGCCGCTGCTCCACCCCGAGCACGACTGGTTCGCCGGCCTCGGACTGCGCTGGTACGCGGTGCCCGCGATCAGCGACATGACCCTGGAGATCGGCGGCGTCCATTACCCCGCCGCGCCGTTCAACGGCTGGTACATGGGCACCGAGATCGGCGCCCGCAACCTGGCCGACGCCGACCGCTACAACCTGCTGGGCGAGGTCGCGGACCGGCTCGGCCTGGACACCTCCTCCGAGCGGACGCTCTGGCGGGACCGCGCGCTGGTCGAGCTCAACGTGGCCGTCCTGCACTCCTTCCAGGAGGCGGGGGTCACGATGGCCGACCACCACACCGAGTCCGAGCGCTTCCTCCGGCACATCGCCCAGGAGGAGCGCCTGGGCCGCCCGACACCCGCCGACTGGAGTTGGATCGTCCCGCCGGTCTCGGGCGGCCTGACCCCGGTGTACCACCGCTACTACGACCCGGTGGACCTGCAGGTGCGGCCGGCCTTCGTCGCACGGGAGCCGTGACCGCCCGGGAGGCCTGAGCGCGCGGGCGGGGCCGTCCGGCCCGCGCGGCCAGGTGAGTCCGGCAACCCGTAATTCGCTTGCGCACCGAACGGGCCGACCCGAGACTGCGCAGGTGGATCAGACGGCGGGGCGTACGGTGTCGGCAGTGGTGACGTGGGAGGACGAACGGCTCGGGGTGGTGGGGCCGTTCCCGGTGCGGAGCTCGCGTTGGCACGATGTGGGGCCGGTGGCGGCGGAGTTGGAGACGCTGGTCGGCGTACCCGTGCTGGTGCTGCGGCTGGTCTCGGTCGAGGGCGGAGCGGACGGCCAGGGCGGTCATGTCACCTACCACGCGGCGGCGCTGCGCCGGCCGGCCGTCCGACTCGCGGACTCCGCGGCGGTGCTGGCCGAGGACGCGCTGCGCGCCGACTGGGCCACGGCGGCCGGGCTGCGGTCCGCGCTGGGGTGGGCGGAGGCCGCGCTGCGGTCGGCCGGGCGGCCCGTGACCGGGCCGGTCGAGCAGGTGAAGACCTGGAACCTGTCGGGGCTGTACCGGGTGCCGACGGCCGACGGGCCCGCGTGGTTGAAGACGACACCGCCGTTCGGGGCCTGCGAGGCCGAGGTGATCGGGCTGTTCGGGTCGGCGGACGCGACGTTGGTGCCGGCCGTGCTGGCCGCCGACTCCGCCGCCCGGCGGGTGCTGCTGGACCACGTCCCCGGGGAGGACTGCTGGGGCGTGCCCGAGGACTCGATGCTGACGGCGGTCGAACGGCTGGTCGGCGCACAGGCGGCCCTCGCGGCGCAGGGCGCCGGACGGGCCGCCGGGACGACACTGCCCGACCGCACTCCGAAGGTACTGGCCGGGCGGCTGCGCGAGCTGCTGGCGGGCGAGGCGGTGCGGGGGCTGTCGGCGGCCGAGCTGGCGCAGGTGGAGCGACTGGCGGATCAACTGCCCGCCATAGTCGATGAGTTGGCGGGGTGCGGGCTGCCGGAGACTGTGCTGCACGGTGACTTCCACCCGGGCAACTGGCGCTCCGACGGGCACGGCACCGTGATCGTGGACTTCTCGGACAGCTGCCTGGGCCACCCGGCCTTCGACGGGCTGCGGCCGCGCGCGTTCCTGTCCGAGCAGCGCTGGGCCCGGGTGCGGGAGATCTGGACGGCCGCCTGGGCCGAGCGGCTGCCCGGGTCCGACCCCGGGCGGGCGCTGGAGCTGGCGGAGCCGCTGATGCACGTGGGCTACGCCGTGCGGTACCAGGAGTTCCTGGACAACATCGAGCTGAGCGAGCGGATCTACCACGAGGGCGACCCGGCGGCCGAGCTGCGCGAGGCGATCCGGTCGGCCTGATCCGCTCAGTCCGATCCGGTCGGTCCGATCCGCTCAGTCCGATCCGGCCGTGCGCCGGTAGCGCAGGTCGAGACCGTCCAGCAGGGCCTCCAGGCCGGTCTCGAAGGCACCCTCGTCGATGCTGCGCCGGTGCTCGGCGAGGAGGTGGGCCTCGGTGAGGTGCGGGTACCGGGCGGCGTAGACCTCGGCATCCTCGGGGAAACCGGCCGCGAAGGAGCCGAGCGCCGAGCCGGTGATGAAGTAGCGCATCAGCGCGCCGATCCGGGTGGCCTGGCCGCGCGGCCACCCGGCCTCGACCAGGCAGCCGAACACGGCGTCGGCCAGGCGCAGCGCGTTCGGACGCCGCCCGGGGCCCTGCGCCAGCACCGGCACGATGTTGGGGTGTGCGGCGAGGGCGGCCCGGTAGGAGCGGGCCCAGTCGCGCAGGGCGGTGCGCCAGTCGGCGACGGCGTCGAACATCGACAGGTCGACCTCGCCCATCACGCTGTCGACCACCGCGTCGAGCAGTTCGTCCTTGGTGGCGAAGTGGTTGTACAGCGAGGGTCCGCTGACCGAGAGTCCGGCGGCGAGGCGGCGGGTGGAGAGCGCGTCCAGCCCTTCCGCGTCGACCAGGGCCAGCGCGGCGCCGACGATGCGGTCGCGGCTGAGCAGCGGGGTGCGCGGGCGCGCCATCGTCGGCTCCCTCTCCCTCGAAGTCGGTGCCACTGGTCATGGCCGTAGCGACGACCGGACTCGTACGGATGTTCGTCGGTCATTCTCGCAGTCGCCGTCGGGGCACTCTTCCCAGACCCCGGCCCGGCGGGCTACAGTCCGGGTAAAACTTGCAGCGCTAGTTTAACGAGACCCACCTTACCGAGACGGGGTGTCCGACGCCATGGATCTGGAGCTCTCCGAGGAGCAGACCGCCGTACGGGCGTTGGCCGCCGCCTTCACCGACCGCGAGATCGTGCCGTACGCCGCCGAGTGGGACCGCGCCGAGTCGGTGGACCGGTCGGTCATCGGCAGACTCGGCAAGGTCGGCTTCCTCGGCCTGACCATCCCCGAGGAGTACGGCGGCAGCGGCGGTGACCACCTGGCGTACTGCCTGGTGCTGGAGGAGCTCGGCCGGGGTGACTCCTCGGTGCGCGGCATCGTCTCGGTCTCGCTCGGTCTGGTCGCCAAGTCGGTCAACGCGTACGGCACCGAGGAGCAGAAGCGGCACTGGCTGCCCCGGCTCACCTCCGGCGAGGCGCTCGCCTGCTTCGCGCTCACCGAGCCCGGCACCGGCTCGGACGCCGCCAACCTCAGCACCCGCGCTGTCCGCGACGGCGAGGACTGGCTGATCAGCGGCAGCAAGATGTTCATCACCAACGGGACCTGGGCCGACGTGGCGCTGGTCTTCGCCCGGACGGGCGGCGACGACCCCGACAAGCGCGGCCACAAGGGCGTCAGCGCCTTCCTCGTCCCCACCGACGCACCCGGCTTCGGGCGGCGCGAGATCCACGGCAAGCTCGGGCTGCGCGGCCAGGCGACGGCGGAGCTGGTGTTCGACGGCGTCCGGGTGCCGGACAGCGCCCGGCTCGGCCCCGAGGGCAAGGGCTTCACGGTGGCGATGGCCGCGCTCGCCAAGGGCCGGATGTCGGTCGCGGCCGGCTGCGTCGGCATCGCCCGCGGCTGCCTGGAGGCGGCGGTCGGCTACGCCACCGAGCGCGAGCAGTTCGGGAAGCCGATCGCCTCGTACCAGCTGGTGCAGGAGCTCATCTCGGACATCGCGGTGGACGTCGAAGCGGCCCGGCTGCTCACCTGGCGGGTGGCCGACCTGATCGAGCGCGGGCTGCCGTTCGCCACCGAGTCCTCCGTCGCCAAGCTGTTCGCCAGCGAGGCCGCCGTCCGGGCCGCCAACAACGCGCTCCAGGTCTTCGGCGGGTACGGCTACATCGACGAGTACCCCGTCGGCAAGTACCTGCGCGACGCGCGGGTGATGACCCTGTACGAGGGCACCAGCCAGATCCAGAAGCTGCTGATCGGGCGATCCCTGACCGGCGTCAACGCGTTCTGACCAACAGTCAGCAACAGATGTAAAGGAGACTGACAAAGTGCGTCCTGTCTACTTCGCCGCCGCCCGCCGCACCCCGATCGGACGGCTGCGCGGCGCGCTGTCCACCGTCCGGCCCGACGACCTCTCGGCCGCCGTGCTGCGCGGCCTGCTGGAGCGGGTGCCGCAGCTCGACCCGGCCCGGATCGACGAGGTGTACTGGGGTGCGGCCAACCAGGCGGGCGAGGACAACCGCAACATCGCCCGGATGGCCGTACTGCTCGCCGGGCTGCCCGTCACCGTCCCCGGCGTCACCGTCAACCGGCTCTGCGCGTCCGGCATGGACGCCGTCACCAGCGCCGCCCGGGCGATCGGCTCGGGCGAGGCGGAAATCGTGATCGCGGGTGGCTGCGAGTCGATGAGCCGCGCGCCGTTCGTGCTCGCCCGCCCCGACGAGGCCATGCCGCACAAGATGGAGACGCACGACACCCGGCTCGGCTGGCGGCTGGTCAACCCGCTGATGAAGGACCTGCACGGCCTGCTCAGCATGGGCGAGACCGCCGAGGAGGTGGCCGGCCGGTACGGGATCGGCCGCGAGCGGCAGGACGAGTTCGCGCTGCGCAGCCACCAGCGGGCGGCGGCGGCCCGCAAGGACGGGCACTTCGACGCGGAGCTGCTGCCGGTGGTCCGGCCGGACGGGGTGACCGTCGACCAGGACGAGTCGATCCGCGAGGACACCACGCTGGCGCGGCTCGCCCAGCTGAAGCCGGTCTTCCGGGCCGGCGGCACCGTCACCGCCGGCAACTCCTCGCCGATGAACGACGGCGCGGCCGGGCTGCTGCTGGTGAGCGAGGACGCCCTGCGGGAGCTGGAGTTGGAGCCGCTCGGCCGGTACGTCGGCGGCGCCTCGGCGGGTGTGCACCCGGATGTCATGGGCGTCGGCCCGGTGCCCGCCACCCGCAGGCTGCTGGACCGGCTCGGCCTGCGGATCGAGGACGTCCAGGAGGCCGAGCTGAACGAGGCGTTCGCCGCCCAGACGCTGGCCAGCCTGGACGAACTGGGCCTGGACCAGGAGTTGGTGAACCCGTCCGGCGGAGCCCTCGCGCTGGGCCACCCGCTCGGCAGCTCCGGCGCCCGGATCCTCACCACCCTGCTGCACCGGATGCGCCGCACCGGCGCCCGGCGCGGCCTGGCCACCATGTGCGTGGGCGTGGGCCAGGGCACCGCCGTCATCGTCGAGAGCGCGTGACCGCGCCGACGCGGCGGGCACCCCGGGCACGGCGGCCGTAGCAGGTCCGGCAAGTCCAACAGGCTTATCAGGCACAGCAGTCACAGCAGTCACAGCAGGACGTTGCGGCGGATCCGGCGCGTTCGACATCCAGAGACTTCAGGGAGAAGCAGGCAATGACTCGTTTCGCAGGCAAGGTCGCCGTCGTCACCGGCGCCGCGCAGGGCATCGGCGCCGCGACCGCGCGCCGCCTCGCGGAGGAGGGCGCGGCGGTCGCCGTGGTCGACCTCACCGCCGAGCGGGCGCAGGCCACCGTGGACGCGATCACCGCCAAGGGCGGGACGGCGCGGGCGTACGGCTGCGACGTGGCCGACTACGACGCGGTGGCGGCGGTGTTCGCCACCGTGGTGGAGGAGTTGGGCGCACTCCACATCCTGGTCAACAACGCCGGGATCACCCGGGACAACCTGTTCTTCAAGATGGCGAAGGCGGACTGGGACACCGTCCTGACCGTCAACCTGACCAGCGCCTACAACTGCAGCCATGTGGCGCAGGGTTACATGGTCAAGCAGAAGTACGGCAAGATCGTCTCGCTCAGCTCGCGCTCGGCGCTCGGCAACCGGGGCCAGGCCAACTACGCCGCCGCCAAGGCCGGCATCCAGGGTCTGACCGCCACCCTGGCGATCGAACTCGGTCCGTTCAACATCAACGTCAACGCCGTCGCACCGGGCTACATCGCCACCCCGATGACCGCCACCACGGCCGAACGGGTGGGCGCCACACCGGAGGAGCACCAGAGCCAGGTCGCCGACCGCACCCCGCTGCGCCGGGTCGGGCAGCCCGAGGAGGTCGCCGCCGTGGTGACCTTCCTGGTGAGCGAGGACGCGTCGTACGTCAGCGGCCAGACGCTGTACGTGAACGGCGGCGCACGCTGACCCTACAGCCAGAATGAATCTGGCGTACCGTCAGATGGCCGCCCCAGCAGAGAGTTTACTCAACCCTGGGGTGGCCATTACCTTTTCCAGTAGTCGATACGGGCCATGCCGGGGTACTCCGATATGACTATGGAATGATCGTGCTGCTGCCGATGGGATTGCGGGGCCGATCGTCACGATCGGTTCAGCCCTTTCCGAAGGAGTTCCATGGGTCGCACCCCCGTCACCGCGGGCCCCCGACGCTCCACGACCACCCGCGCGCTGGCGCTGCTCGCCGTCGGGGCCACCGCCCTGACCGGCGCGAGCGTCACCGTCCAGACCACGGCTCTGGCGGGTCACCAGATCGGTGTCCCCACCGTTCACGTGCGTCCGGCGTCCAGCGGGCACATCAGCGCCACCTCGCGCCAGGCGCCGATATCGACCTCAGACTGTGTTGCCCAGATCGGCATCCACTGCTACTCGCCGCTGCAGTACCGCACCGCCTACAACCTCTCCCCGCTCTACCAGCAGGGTGTCACGGGCAAGGGCCGGACGATCGTCATCGTCGACTCCTTCGGCTCGCCGACCATCCAGCACGACCTTGAGACCTTCGACAAGCAGTGGGGCATCAAGGACACCAACGTCGAGGTCAAGCAGTGGGGCAACGTCCCGCCCTTCGACCCGACCAACCCGGACCACACCGGCTGGGCCGGCGAGACCACGCTGGACGTCGAGTACGCCCACGCCATCGCCCCGGACGCGCACATCGTCCTGGTCGAGACCGGCGTCGCCGAGACCGAGGGCGTCACCGGCCTGCCCGAGATGATGGACGCCGAGAAGGCGATGATCAAGTCCGGCAAGGGCGACGTCATCTCGCAGAGCTTCGGCGCCACCGAGAACACCTTCCCCGGCTTCGACAAGGGCGACTTCAAGTCCCTGACGGACCTGCGGTACGCCTTCAAGGACGCGGCCGCGCACAACGTGACCGTGCTCGCCGCCTCCGGCGACAACGGCGCGACGGACTCGGACAACAGCAGCAACCTGTACCCGTACAAGGTCAACTCCTGGCCGTCCTCGGACCCGCTGGTCACCTCGGTCGGCGGCACCCAGCTGACCCTGGACAACAACGGCAACCGCACCGCGCCCGACGCGGTGTGGCACGACGCCTACGGCGCCGGCGGCGGTGGCGTCTCCGGCGTCTTCGACCGTCCGTGGTACCAGTGGGGCGTTGCCAACGTCACCGGCAACCACCGCGGCACCCCCGACATCAGCATGAGCGCGGCGGTCGACGGCGCGGCCTGGACGTACGAGTCGTACGACCCGAAGGCCGTCGGCTGGCACCTCACCGGTGGCACCAGCGAGGCCACGCCGATCTTCTCCGGCGTCGTCGCGCTCGCCGACCAGCTGGCCGGCTACCGTCTCGGCCAGCTCAACTGGCGGATGTACGGCCTCAGCGCGCTGCCCTCGCAGTGGAGCGGCATCACCGACGTCACCGCCGGTGACAACGGCTGGAACGGTGTCACGGGCTACCAGGCCGCCAAGGGCTACGACCTCTCGTCGGGCCTCGGCACCATCGACGGCGCGCGCTTCGTGCACGCGATCGCCGGCCGGTAGTCGGTAGTCGTCCACTGAAGTCGAGTCGACCGGGTGCCCGGTCCCGCCTCCGCAGGGAGGTGGGGCCGGGCACCTGTCCGTCTGCCGGCCGGGCACGAGCCGATCCGCCGCCCCGACTCCGGCCGGCCGGGCCCACTCCTACCGCGCCGGCTCCTACCGGGCCGACTCCGACTGGGCCGCCACCAGCTGCTTGAGGTAACGCTCCGAGGCGCGGAGCTTGCGGCCGTCCGGACCGGGCAGGTGGGCGCGGAGTTCGATGATCTCCGGCGCCAGCCGGATCGCCTCGGCCCGGTCGGGGACGGCCCGCCAGCACGCCTCGGCGTTGGTCGCGGCCCGCTGGGTCTCCGGGTGCTCCGGCCCCTCGGAGCGGAGCAGCGTCAGGGCGACCTCGCGGTAGAGCAGGGCGGCGAGCGCCGGCAGACCCGCGAGCCGCGAGACGTGGGCGCGGACCTGCCGCACCTGGAGCACCTCCGGCGCGAGCGGACCGTGCGCGGCCACGGCCGACTGCTCCAGCTCCAGTACGAGTTCGATGGCCGTGTCGTGTTCGCCCGCGTCGGCGCAGCGGACGATCCGGCCGATCGCCTCGCGGTAGTCGACCGGCTCGGACACCGGCTGCGCGGGAGCGGCCGCTTCGGCGGCGGGGAGCCGCTTGGCGAGGCTGACGCCCTGCTCCGCCTCGGGCCGGGGCTCCGGCACGGACCGCGCGGCCTGCTGGGCGGCGGCCTTGCCGAAGCTGACCCGGGCACCGGCGGGCGGCGGGGTGGTGGTGGCTTGGGTGGCGGCGGCCTTGGCAAAGCTGACCCGGGCGCCGACGGGCTCGGCGGCGGGCTGGGCAGGAGCGAGCTGGGCAGAGGTGTCCTGGGCGGTAACGGACTTGGTGAAACTCACCGTCGGGGTCGCGACCCGCTCGGTCCCCGCCGCCGGGGCGGGCACGGCGGCGCCACCCGTCGCACCGGTCCGCTTCAGCAGCGACACCGGCCGCGGCGGGCGCGGCGGGGTCGGCGGCACGCCGGGCTTGAGCAGCGTGACCGGGTCACCCGGCCGCCGGGCCGGAGCGCCGGCACCGGAACCGACACCGACGCCACCACCGGGACCAGCGTCCTTCGAGAGCAGCACCCGCTTCGCCACCGGGCGCTGACGCGCCGTCCGGTTGGCCGGCTTGGGCATGACCGCCGACGGCCGCGGGCCGTCCCACGGCTTGGGCTCCGGGTTGTCCTCGGCCAGCACCCGGGCGGTGTTGCGGAACACCGGCCGGTCGGCCGGGTACGAGGAGAACAGGATCACGTCGGGCCGCAGCACCGAGTGCACCTGCCCGCGCAGCTGCTCCGGCGACAGGACGGGCCCCTCCCCCGGGCGCCCGCCGTGCAGGGCCTCGATCAGGGCGCGGGTGAAGGTGCCGACCCGGTCCGGGTCGGGGCTGACCACCGCCCAGAGCGGGAGGCCGTCCTTCAGCGGCGAGATCGAACTCTGCAGCTGCGGCCAGGCGGCCTGGTCGGCGCTCAGGTCGGCCACCACCAGGGTGCCCCACTCGGCCGGCCGGTGCCGCAGTTCCTCGGCGACGGCCTGCCAGGGCAGCGCGTCCTGCCGCAGTGAGCCACCCTTGGTGTCGCGCAGCGTCAGGTAGAGGTACTCGGCCCGCCGGTCGGTGACCAGATGGCCGCCGAGGTGGATCAGGAGCGGTCCGGGGTGCCGCGCGGCCGCCCGCAGGTGGGCGAGCACGCTCTGCGGGTCGGTGGCGCCGGGCAGGTGGACGGCGTCCACGGCGTCGGCGGCGAGCAGGATCTGCGGCGAGACCGCCGCCAGCATCGCGGACAGCACCGGCGCGTGCCCCGCCCCCGCCCGTCCCCACGGCCGACGGCCGGGGCCGCCGTATCCGCCCTCGACCACCAGGATCCGGCCGCGCGGTCCCCCGGCCATCCCCGCCGGGGCCTGCGCCGCGGCCTGTGCCGCGGTCTGCGCGGCGCCCGGCGCGGCAGGGACGGTCGCAGCCGTGACGACCGGCCGCACGGGCGGCCGGGGCGGGGTGGCCGGCTGGGCCGGCGGCTGGGCGGGCGGGCGCGGCGGGCTGACCGGGGAGGACGGCACAGGTACGGGCACGGGTACAGGGGGCGCGACCGGCGGCTCGAAGCCGTCCGCGATGCGCGGCAGGACGGCGGTGCGCTCCACCGCCGGCAACGTCTCCTGGTACGGCGGCAGCACGGTCGTCTCCTCCGCCCCCGCTGAGTACCACTCAGCGCCCCCGGAGGTCGATGTCACGTCAGCCACCGCCGGTCACCGCCCCGCCCCGCCGCCTGCGCGACGTACACCTGTCCGCTGTGGTGTCGGACACCACGCTCGATTTCGCCACCTTACGGGGTCTTCCCTCGGCTGTTCCAGGCCGGGGCCGGGCTCCGCCCGGCGGCCCGGACCGGCGGGATCAGTAGACGACGGCGATCCGCCGTGCCGGGCCGTCGACCCGGACCAGGCCGCCGTACGGGATCACCACCTGCGGGTCGGTGTGGCCGAGGTCGACGTCGAAGACCGCCATGGTGTCCGGCGCGTACTCGGCCAGTGCCCGCAGTACGGCCGCCCGCTGGCCGGCGCGGTAGCGCTCGCGGCCGGCGGCGTCGTTCGGCTTGTCGAAGGACCAGGCCCGGGCCCGTCCCATCAGGAGGGCCGGGAACTGGCGCAGCAGCCCGCGCTCGCCCATGCTGCGCAGGACGCGGTACACCTCCTCCGCGCCGGGCAGCATCTCCGAGGTCTCCAGGAAGAGCACCCCGCCCGCGTACTCGTCCGCCGGGCGGATCTCCCGGTCGGCCATCAGCAGCTGGGCCAGCACCTCCACGCAGCCGCCCCAGGCGGCGCCCTCGACCACCCGGTCGGCGTTGTGCCAGGACCAGCCGCCGGCGGGCTCCATCACGGGTGCGGACTCGAAGGTTTCCGGGTCCTCCCAGCGGCGTTCCACGTCGTTGGTCTCCGGGGAGGGCGTCAGCTCGAACTCGCCGGAGGTGAAGAGCGCCGCGCGGGCGGAGGCCTCGGTCAGCGGGTGCATCGCGCCGGGCCGGCCGAACTGGGTCATCACACTGGCGCCGTGGTACCCGACGATGCCGAGGTTGCTCAGGTACATCAGCAGGTTGGTGTTGTCGCTGAAGCCGAAGAACGGCTTGGGGTTGGCCCGGATCAGCTCCGCGTCCAGGTGCGGGAGCACGGTGATCTGGTCATCGCCGCCGATGCTGGTGACGATCGCCTTGATCTGTGGGTCGGCGAAGGCCGCGTGCAGGTCGGCGGCCCGCTCCCCGGCGGTCGCGCCCAGCCGGCGGGTGGTCGGGTACTCCACCGGTACCAGGCCGTACTCCTCCACCAGCCTGCGCAGCCCGAGCTCGAACGGCAGCGGCAGCACCTCGGGCAGACCGGACGCGGGCGAGAGGACGGCGACGCGGTCGCCGGGGCGTGGCTTGGCCGGGTAGGCGGGCTCTGTCATACCGGGAATCCTACGATCACGGGCCGGCCGGCAAGGACTTTCCGCCCGTGCGGACGGCCCGGCCCGGGGCACCCGCCCCGGGCCGTTCTGTCCGCCTCGGCCCGACCGCTCCTCCAGGGCCGCCGGCCCCGGCCCGGCCGCCTAGCGTGCGGAGTGCTGCGGAGCGGTCGCGACGTCCTTGCGGCTGACCGCCAGGTAGCCGACCAGGACGAGGATCACCACGGCGAGCCCCAGGCTGACCGGCCCGGTGCCGAGCGCCAGGCCGCCCCGGGCGTGCGGGACCCCGGCCCAGTCCGCGAAGGAGGCGCCGAGCGGGCGGGTGACGATGTACGCGAACCAGAAGGCGGTGATCGCGTTCAGCCGGAGCAGCCAGAAGCCCAGCGCGGGCACGGCGAACAGGACGGCGAACATCACGCCCGAGGAGAAGTACCCCAGGTGCAGGGGCACCGCCGTCAGGTCCCCGGCGGCGGTGCCGAGCGCGAAGGTCGTCATGACGGTGGCCCAGTAGAACAGCTCGCGGCGGCGGGTGTGGATGCTGTGGATCGAGAGGGTCCGCTCGGTCGCGTACCAGAGCCCGAGAACGGCGGCCAGCACGATCACGAAGAACGTGGTCGACGCGGCATAGGGGACGCCCAGCCCGACGTGCAGGACGTCGGCGGCCATCGTGCCGAACACGCTGACCATGACGATGGCCGTCCAGTAGATCCAGGCCACGTACCGGCGGACGGAGAACTGCAGCGCGAGCGCGGCCGCCAGCGCGACGCCCGCCAGGCAGACCGCGACCGGCGGGCTGAGCAGCTGGTTCGCCAGGTAGTCCGAAGTCGTCTCACCCATGCCGGTGGTCAGCACCTTGATGATCCAGAAGAGCGCGGTCACCTCCGGCACCTTGCTCAGCGCGTGCCTGGCGGGGGCGGTCGGTCTGTTCTGCTGGAGTTGGCCCGTCGAACCTGTCGTCATGGCCGACAGGATCGCATACCACGCTGAACCCGCCTTCAGGTTGGCTGTGTGCCCGGCCGGCTCCCGGAACCCCGGAAGCGGACCCGCCCGGCCGGGCGGGTCCACGGACGCGTACGAGTACGCGTACAGGTGCGCGTACGGCGGTGCCGCCGGCCCCCCACGGGTCGGCGGCACCGCGTGGTGGTCCCGGTCAGCCCGCGGCGGCGAAGGCGGACTTCAGGTGCGGGATGTAGTCGGCGATGGCCGGCGCCCAGCAGCCGTAGTCGTGGCCGCCGTCGCAGCTGGGCGAGAGGCTCGCGCCGTTGGTGTAGTCGACGTACCGGCTCGGGATGCCGAGCTGGTCGAGGCGGCTCTTCACGGTGTTCGAGGCGCCCTCGGTGAAGAAGTCGATCGGGCCGACGTTGCCGGTGTAGAGCGAGACGTCGGTGTTCGCGAGCTTGGCCAGGTTCGCCAGGCCGGCGGGGTTGACCTCGTTCCAGATGTGGTCGGCGTTGAAGACGGGGTACGGCGAGCCGAAGATCGCGTCGCTGTCCACCACCGGCCCGTAGCCGGTGCACTGGCCGGTGCCCGCCGGGCTGGAGGTGCTGACGGCGCACCAGGCGCCCGTCACGTTCAGCTCGGTGCCGAGCACCGCGCCCCGGATCACTCCCATGCCGAAGTCGATGCCCCCTGAGAGCGCGACGGTGTGTCCGAACAGGTCGGGCCGGTTCTCGGCGTAGCGCAGCGCGCCGTAGCCACCCATCGAGAGGCCGATCAGGGCCCGGTGGCCGCGGTCCGGGATGGTCCGGAGGTTGGCGTCGATGAAGGGCACCACCTGGTCGAGGTGGAAGGTCCGCCAGTTCGCCGCGCCGACCACGGTGTTCTGCATGGCCCAGTTGGCGTACCAGCCCTTGAGGCCGGCGTCCGGCGTCACGGTGATCATCCCGTCGTTGTGCAGGGCGGGAACGGCCCCGGCGTCGTCCGGACCGCCGCCGGCGCCGTGCAGGAAGTACGCCACCGGCCAGCGCTTGCCCGGGTCGGCCGCGTAGCCGGCGGGCAGGAAGATCCGGATCTTGTGGGTGCCGGAGAGCTGCGGGGTGGTCACCGTGATGGTGAAGTCGGTGGCCGAGTGCACCTCGGGCGAGCCGACCTGGGTCAGCCCGAAGCCGTCGCTCAGCGCGGGCGGGGCGGGGGTGGTGTCCGCGTGCGCGGGGGCGGTGCCGAGCAGGGCGGAGACGGTCAGCGCGGCGGCGACCAGGGCCGTCCTCAGGTGGCGCCGGGTGGGCAGGAGGGAGCTCATCGTACGGTCCTTTCAGGGGGTGGGGCGGGTCAGAGCGCGCAGAAGGCGTTGGCCTGGGCGGTGCCGGTGTCGACCTGGCCCCTGGTGGCGGGTGAGTCGATCATGTGGAATTCGGTGTTCGCCAGGACGGCCTGCTTGCTGCCGTCATCGCTGCTGTACCAGGTGCTGTAGTAGCCGAGCACAGCACCGGTGTGGGTCCAGGCCCACTGGCCGCAGGCCATCTGTACATGGGCGATGCCGAGGCCGTACCCGGCGACGGCGGAACCGCCCATCGGCACCGTGGTCTTGAGTTCGGCCTCCTGGGCGGGCGGCAGCAGCTTGCCGGTCAGCAGGGCCCGGTCGAAGGTGGCCAGGTCGTCCGCGGTGGAGACCATCGCACCGGCGGCACCGTAGATCTGCACGTCCGAGACGGTCTCGTCGAGCATCAGGAAGGGGAACCCGACCGGGTACTGGTACCCGTGCAGGTAGTTGCCGTGCAGGGTCGGGTCGCTGGTCGGGAAACTGGTGCCGGTGAGGCCGAGCGGTGTGATGATCCGGCTCTGGATCTCGGCGGCCGCGTCGTTGCCGGTGACGGCCTGGATGACCATGCCCGCCAGCACGTAGTTGGTGTTGGCGTAGCTCCACCGCTGGCCCGGCGCGCCGACGGGGGCCTGCTTGAGCGCGAGGTCCACCAGGGCCTGCGGGGCCCAGCGCTGGTTGGGCTGGGTGTTGAGCGCGTACTGGAGGCCGAAGGCCCCGTTGGCGTAGTCCGGCAGGCCGGAGGTGTGGTTGAGCAGCTCGCGGACGGTGATCCTGGAGCCGTCGTAGCCGTTGGCGTTGACCGCGCCGGGCAGCCACTTGGCCACCGTGTCGTCGAGGGAGAGCCGGCCCTCGGCCTCCAGCTGGAGCAGCACGGTCGAGGTGAAGGCCTTGGTGTTGCTGCCGATCCGGAACTGCGCCTTCGGGTCGGCGGGGGTACGGGTGCCGACGTCCTTCACCCCGGCGCTGACGTACTGCGTGGTGTCGCCGTTGCGGACCAGGCCGACCACGGCGGGGTACCCGTCGGCGACGCCCTTGGCGGCCCCGGCCTGCAGCAGGCCCTGGGCGGCCGGTACGTCGGCCTGGGCCGGGGCGGCGCCGAGCAGCGCGGCCAGGGTCAGGGTCGCGGCGACGACGGTGGTGCGGAGGGGCTTCATCAAGGTCTCCTCGGACGGATCTCGGTCACGGACATGACACCGGGGATGTCGTTGAGCGGCGGTACCGATCCTGGCCGGGGGGCCGGCCGGCGGACAGGCCAACCGACCGGCCATCGGTGACCGGGCCCGTCGCGGCCGGTCAGAGCCGGTTGCGGCTGGCCGGCGGACCCGCCCGCGCCGGGGGTGGCCGGTCGGCGGGCGTGGCGGCAGGCGCCGCGGCACTGCACCTGACACGGCCCGCGTGACCCGGGACACAGGGCTCCGCCTCGACACGGCAGGAGCTCTCGACACGGCAGGAGCTGAAAGACCGCGCGGCACGGGCCGGTCCGGCCCGTGCCGCGCGGTGCGTGACCGGCCGACCTGCCGGCTACGGGTGGAAATAGCCGAACAGGTCGGCGACGACCTGGGTGTCACCGCTGGAGTTGTGGACGTCGAAGGCGCCGTCGGCGCCGAGCGGCGTGGTGACGTGGTTGGGCACGGTCCGGCCCGGCACGAAGTTGAGGTTACTGGTGTGTAGGGTCCACGATTCCGTGAGCAATCTCGGTGTTGTGACCTGCGGGTATCTGCGCGGTGAGCACTCGCCGACGGTCGCCGTGTCGAGCGATCATGAGCGATCCGGGAACAGGCCCTCGGGCAGCACCAATCCGTCGGCCTACGGGTGGTCGTGCGGGGGATGCCGGTCCGGCTGGGCAACAGCGGCGAAACGGTCAAAGTCGCCGCCGTACATCCAGTGCGTATCGAGACCAGGCGTGTACAACCTCCCGGCCGTGCCTGGCTTCACGTTCCCCTCTGCCCGCAGCAGTTGGAGGGCCTTTCGGATGACCGCCCCCTTGGCTTCGAAGCGGACCGAAAGCTCACGCACCGTCGGGAGCGCCTCGCCGGCGGCGATCCGGCCGTCGAGGATCTCACCACGCAGTGTCTCCGCGATCCGGCGGGCTGCCGAGGGCTCTTTGGCAGCGGCACGCTTGGCCATTCGTCAACTCCCGTCCGAAGACCTGTGGGTGACCGCCGCCAGCCTGACACGAACCCACCGCATCGGATGAATCCATTCGAACGGTTCGGACCCCTGCTCATGATCACCCGGATGTGCTCGGACAGTGATCATGATCGGCCTGCAGTGCTCACGGATTCGCGGATCGTACATGGTGCCAGGGCGGTCAGCCCCCCGTCAGCAGGTCGCGGAGCAGGGCCACCGTGTCCGGGTCGAGGGCGCGGCCGGTGCGGCGGCTGAGCGCGTCCAGGCGGTTGACCGCGCGGACGAGTTGGTCGCGGGCGCCGGCCGAGGCGTAGGCGTAGAACAGGTCGCGGTGCAGGAGTTCGACGTCCGGGGCGACGGCGAGGCCGCGGAAGATGGCGGCCTCGGCGCTGCGGTGGTCGCCGTACTGGAGCCTGCGGGCGGCGAGTTCGTGCGCGGTGTCGACGATCGCGGCGAGCATGTCCTGGCGTTCGGGCTCGGCCCAGCCGTACGCCTGGGCCGGGGCCTCGGCGAAGGGCGCGCCGCGGACCAGCGCGAGGGCGTGCGCGAGGGCGGCGTCGGCGGTGCTGCTGGTGCTGCGCATGCCGCGCCGGTACAGGCTGCGGAACTCGTCCCAGTCGCAGGTGACGGTCGGGGCGAACGCGTAGCCGTCCGGGGCGTCGGCGGACTCGCCGGTCAGGAAGGCCCGGCCGTCGGCGGAACTGCCGAACCAGGAGACGAGTTCGGCGATCCGGCCCGGCAGCGGGGTCGGCGGGCGGTCCTCCGCCAGGTGCGGGTCGAGGTGGGCCGCGCCCGGGTGCAGCGCGCGGTCGAGGGCGTCGTGGTCGACGCCCGGACGCAGGGCGAGCAGCACGGCGAGTTCGGTGAGCCGGGGTACGGCCTCCGGGTTCGCCGCCCCTGAGGCGCCCAGGATGTCCACCGGGCCGAGCAGCCGGATGCGGGGCGCCGTCCGGGCCGAGTGGGCCTCCGGGGAGCGGAGGATGGCGAGCAGGTCGTCGCTGTCCGTCCGGACCGAGGCGGCGGTGACCGGGGCCGGCGGGGCGGTCGGCAGGCTCTCCGTCGGCCGGGTCTGCGCGGCCGGGGCTCCCGGCCCGTCGGGGGCGGGCGCCGGGTCGTGGGTCGGGTTGGGCTCGACCGGCGGCGCGGCGGGCGCCGGGGCGGGCGCCGCGGCGGGCGGGACGGGAGGCAGCGGCCGGACGAGCGAGACGGCCGGTACCGCGGGCGGCCCGGCCAGGGGCGCGGGTGCCTGGGGAGCCGCCGGGGCCTGCGCGGTCTCGGGCGGCTCCGGGTTCTTGGCCGCGTGCAGCCCGCGGCTGTTGGCGTTCAGCCGGACCGACCGCTGCTCGGGCGTGGCCACCGGGCTGATGCCCGCGAACGGGCTGGCGCCCGTACCGATCACCCGGGCGGTGACCGGCTGGACCGCCGGGTCCTCGCGGCGCGCGCCCACCGAGACCAGGACCGGTTCGGGCAGCGGCAGTTCGTCCGTGTCGGCGTCGGCGCCCGGCCCGTCCAGGGTCCAGTCCGGCGCCGGGTGCTGGGTGCTGTCGCCGGAGCTGCGCAGCAGTTCGCCCCACTGGTCGTACTGCTCCTGGTTCAGGCGTTGCAGCTCCACGCCGAGGTGCAGGCCGGGGATGGTGGCGAGGCCGGTGCTGGGCAGCGTCCAGCGCGCCACCGGGCCGCTGCCGCGCTCGGGGGCGCGGGCGACCACGGCCAGGCAGGTGCGCGGGGTCCCGTCCAGCAGGCGGCCGAGCTCGGCGGGGAGGTTGCCGCTGGGCGGCTGGACGGAGAGCACGATCTCGGGGACCCAGGATTCGTCCGCGTGGCCTCGGCTGCGCGCCTCGCGGGGGCTGGTCGCCTCCGCCGCGACGAGTGTGGCGCGGGCGCGGGCGGTGCGCGGGCCGAGGGCGGTCAGCGCCTCCTGGAGGGTGTCGTACCGGTGCACGCGCTCGGCGGCCGGGCCGCTGATCGCCGGGTCGTCCGGGATCCCGACCAGGTGCAGGTGCAGCCGGTCGGCGAGCGGGCTGTGCGCCAGCTCGACCGCCAGCGTGCGCAGGACGTCGCGGGCGTCGTCCGGATGGCCGGAGAGGTGCATCAGCCGGACGGTCTCCAGGTCGGCGAGCACCACCGAACCGTCGGGCGCGCAGCCGAGGGTGACCAGGGCCGGGTACGGCGCCGAGCTCTTGGCCGCCTGCGAGGCGGAGAGCAGCTCGGAGGAGTCCTCCGGGCACCACCAGACGTTCGGGGCGTGCGCGGCCCGGAACGGCGCAACGGGCGCGGCCGGGGCGGAGAGGTGCAGTTCGACCGTCCGGCCCGGAGTGACCCGGACCGCGACCAGCGCGGGCAGGCGCTTGCCGGAGCGCACGGTGTTGCGCGCCAGCGTACGCAGCGCGCGGTCCAGCAGGTCCATTCCGGCCGCACTCTGACGGACCTTCAGCTCTGCCTCGAAGGCGGCCGCGGGCTGCGCCGGCAGCGCGATCCGGTGCCGGGGGCGGCGAGCCCGCTGCTGGTCGCCACGGCGGCGCGACACCGCGCCGATCATGACGGCGGCCAGCAGGACGCCGACCGTGGAGGCGGCGAGCGCGACGGTGTAGTCACCGCTCGGCGCGGTGGCGGCGGCGGGGGCGGTGGCCTTCGCGGGGGTGGTGGGCTTGGCGGGCGCGGTGGGCTTGGCGGGCACGCTGGGCTTCGCGGGCGGGGCGGAGTCCGCCGGCTCGGAGGACGGAGCCCGGCCGATCGGCGCGCTGCCCGCCGAGGGCACCGGAGCGGGGGTCACCACCGGCGCGGGCGACGGGGGCGCCACCACGGGCGGAGCCGTCACCGGGGGCGCCACCACGGGCGGTGCGACCACGGGCGGAGCAGGCGCGGGCGCGGTGCCGGGGACGGTGAGCACCATCCCCGGGACCAGCACGTCCGGGTCGGTCAGCTGCTCGCCGTCCGGCCCCCGGACGCCCTTGTTGGCCTCGAACAGCTGCGGCCAGTCCTGCGAACTGCCCATCTCCCGTTCGGCGATGGCCGAGAGGGTGTCGCCGGACCGCACGGTGGCCTGCCGCCCGGCCGCGCCCGGCGCCGGGGTGGCGGCGGGCGGCTGGGGTGCGGCGGTGACCGGGCCCGCCTCGGCGTCGGGCTTGGCGTCCGAGGGCATCAGCAGCTTCCAGCCGGGCTGGATGGAGCGGTCCGCGTCGAAGCGGTCGCCCGAATCGTCCATCTGGCGGCCGTTGTTGAGCTTGGCGATCTCCGTCCACCGGTCACCGGAACCGAGTTGGCGCTCGGCGATGGACCAGAGGCTGTCGGCCGGGCGGGTGTCCCGGACGGTGTAGGTCGGCTGCGCGGCGGCGGCGGGCGCCAAGGCGGGCGCGGCCTGGGCGGCCGGGAGCGCCGCGTACTGCGGGCTCGCGGCCAGCTGGGCCGGAGCCGACACGGCGGGCGCCCGCTCGGGCACGGCGGCGAACGCCGATCCGGCCACCGGCAGCAGCGCGATGACCGAGCCGACCAGCCCGGCGGCCAGCCGCTGGCTCCAGCCGAAGGCGGGGAGCCGCCGGGCCGTACGGCCGCGCAACTGGGCCGGGATCTCCAGCAGTACGGCCGTCGCGAAGCAGAGCCACGCCACCCAGCCGACCGCGACCAGCGCCCAGAGGAACAGCCGCCCGTCGTCCGGGCTGGTGAGCAGCTCCAGGAACCCGCCGCTGCTCGCACCGCCCATCCGGAGCACGGCGGTGGTCCCGTACAGCAGCAGCGCGGGCAGCCCGGCCAGCAGCGCGCCCAGCAGCAGCAGCGCGCCGAACGCGGCGGCCAGCGAGCCGGCCGTGCGCCGGCCGCGGTGCGCCTTCAGCGGCACCGGCCTGCGCCCGGGCGGGGCGGGTGGGACGGGCGCGCCCTTGCGGGCGGCGTGGGCGTGGTCTTTTGCTCGTGGCGCGGCCATCAGCCGTTCTCCGCTTTCGTGACTCCGTGCACCAGGGTGGCCGTCCCGTGCCCGGACGCGGGGAGGTCCCACCCGAGCAGGACGGTGTGGTACCTCTTGCTGATGGTGACTTCGACGGTGTGGTCGTCCTTGAAGGTCACCTGGCAGGGGAGGCCGTACTTCTGCTCCGTGTAGGCGTTGGCCGCGTCCTGCGCGATGTTCTGGCTCTGGTCGACCCGGTAGTCGCCCTGGAGCAGCGCCGTCTCGTCGAGCTGCTGCCCGGCGACCCTGGCCCCCTCCTGGGCGATGGAGTCGTTGTACTCCATGTCCCGCAGCCGGCCGCAGTTGTCCAGCACGATGACGGCGAACCCCATCAGGCCGGCGATCGAGATCGCCACGAAGACCGAGACCGCCCCCACGTCCGGTGCTCCGCGCCCGGTTCCTCGGCGTAGCATCACTTCCCCTCCCCCTGCCGGTCGTTCACCCGGCGCTCCGGTACCGGTCGATCACCGAGCTGAACTCGCCCTTCAAGGTCTTGCTGCCCGGCATGCCGTCCACCAGCAGCCACCCGAGCCGGACCGTGCAGACCACTCTGACGTCGACGGTCTGAAGCGCCCCGTTGTTCACCGTCACCGGGTCCGACGAGGGTTGGGTGATCTGGAGGTCGGTGCACGGTACGTGCTGCTCGCTGAACACGCCCCGCGCGGCGTCCTCGGCCGCCTGCTGGGCACCCTCCGGGGTACGGGCCAGCGAGGCGGCCCGGGCTCCTGCACGGGCTGCCGCATCAACTACCCCGCCGGTGGTCTGAATACGCCCGACTCCGGCGACGATCAGCGCCAGTGCGACCACCGCCGGGACGAGGATCGCCGCCTCGACGGCGACGCTGCCCGAGTCGGGCGGCCGTCGCGCCGCCCCCGCCCTGCTCACGGCTGCCCTCCCTGCGGGACGAACTTCTCGATCGGCGCGTCCACGTGCCGGGTGACGTCCGGCATCGCCGGCAGCGGCAGGATGCTCAACGGCTTGACGGTGACGCTGATGTGGAAGGTGGTGCCGTCGGTGCCGGACATGTCCGTCCCGGCCGGCTCGGCGAGACTGCCGAACCGCTGCAGGAAGTCCGCGACCCGCCGGTCGGCCGCAGGCCGGCTGCCGCCCACGATCCGGCCCGCGTCGGCGCCCTCCCGGGCAGCCGTCAGCGCCACCTGGCTGGCGTACCACCAGAGCGCGGTCTGCACCACGAGCAGGACCACGGTCAGCACGGCCGGGAAGACGATGGCGAGGCTGATCGCCATCGCTCCCCGGTCGCGGGCGAGCCGGTCCAGGACGCCACGGATCACTGGGAGGGGGGTGCGGCCGGGAGGTCGGTGACCTGCTTGGTGACCTTGCCGCCCAGCGAGTTGATCGCGAACACCACCCCGATCGCGATGGTGACCAGCGCGACCACGGCGAGGGCGAGTTCGATGCTGATCGCGCCCCGGTCCCCCGCCGCGCGGGCCGTCTTCGCCCGGCCGATCCGGTAGTGGAGCAGCAGTACGCCGAAGCGTACGGGCAGCAGCAGCGGCAGGAGCAGGGCGGCGAGCAGGTTCCGCGAGCGGGTCATGACGGGTCCTCCGGGAGGAATGGGATCTGAGGGGTCAGACGACGTTGAGCATCTGGTAGAGCGCCGGGAAGACGATCAGCACGGTCATCAGCAGGGTGAGCAGCGAGCCGGGCGCGACCATCCGCTCGCTGTCGGTGTTGGCCCGGGCCAGGTCGGCCGCGAGCAGTTCGCCGCGCAGGCCCTTGGCCCGGGCCCGGAGCGTGTCGTAGACGGCGGCGCCGTCGGTGCCGGAGATCCGCATGATGTCCGCGACGTCCTGGAGCGGGGTGAGCCCGAGCTCCTCGGCGAGCGCGTCCAGCCCGTCCCACGGCGGCAGCCGGTCGGTGGCGGCCCGCTCCAGCGCGTCCCGGATCCGCCGGAAGACGGTGCCCCGCCCGACGGCGGCGGCCCGGCGCAGCGCCTCCGCCGGTCCGAGGTCGGCGGCGCGCTCCAGGGCGACGAGTTCGAGGTACGAGGCGATGCCGTGCAGGTACTCCGCTTTCGCCTCCTTGGCCTCGCCGCTGACGATGGCGTCGGGGACGAGCCAGCCGAGCACCGCCAGCGCCGGGCCGAGCACCAGCGGCAGCGCCACCGGCAGCGCGGTGCCGGTGAGCACCGCCAGCGCGGAGGCGTAGCCCGGCAGCAGCAGTCCGAGCAGCGCGAAGAGCAGCTTGTGCGCCATGAACCGGGCCGGTGTCCGGCCGATCAGGGCCAGCTGCTGGTCCGGGATCCGGGCGCCGGGCAGCCGGAGCGAGCTCTGGCCGAACCGGTCGTACCAGGCGAGCCGGTGGTCCCGGTCGTCGGCGTGGTCGGCCGGTGCGCGGTGCAGCCGGTCCAGTGCCTGGCCCAGGTCCGGTGGCGCCGGGCGGAGTTCGGCGGCGAGCAGGGCCAGGCCGCCGGCGGCGGCGGCGCCGGCCAGTACGGCCCAGGGGGAGATCATCGGGCCTCCTTGGCCAACGGCTCGTTCTCGTCGGCGGGCACGGAGTCCGGCAGCGGTCCGGCCTTGCTGCGGCGGTCCGGCTCCAGCAGGCGCGGCGGCGGGGTGTGGCTGGCGAGCGAACGCATCCAGGCGATCACCAGGACGAAGGCGGCCGACACCACGCCGAGCACCACCTGACCGGTGAAGGTGGAGTAGGGCGCGGTGTAGCGGTCGTTGAACGACCCGACGGTGATCACCAGCAGGATGATGGTGACCAGCCAGCGGATGGTGGTGCGGTGCTTGGCGCGGTCCGCCTCGATGGTGCGGCGCTGGCGGACCTCCTCCCGGACCGAGTCGGCCATGTCCGCGAGCGCGCGGGCCAGGCCCGGGCCGCTGTCGCCGGCCCGGAGCACCAGCGCGGCGAGCACCTTGTCGGCGGTCGGGTCGGCCAGCCCGTCGGCGAAGGCGCGCAGTGCGTCCTCGGGACGCCAGCGGGACTGGAGCCGGGCGGCGAGCTCGGCGATCTCGCCGTCCAGGGCGGGCGGGGCCGTCCGGCGGCTGGTCAGGATCGCCTGGTTCAGGCCGACGCCGAGCAGCAGCACGTCGGCGAGCCGCTGGGTCCACTCGGCGAGCGCCTCCAGCCGCTCGATCCGCCGGGTGTCCGAGCGGGTCGCGTCGAACAGCCAGGGCAGGCCGAAGACCGCCAGCGGGACGAGCAGGGCGGTGAGCGGGATCCGGGTGAACAGCCAGGCCAGCGGCGCACCCGCCAGCGCCAGCGCGGTCTGGATCCGGCGCAGCCGGGCGACCTGCGGGGCGGCCGTGCCGGGCGCGCCGTACCAGAAGGTGTGCAGACGGCCGGCCAGCGGGTTGCGCTCGGGCTCGGGGCCGGTGGTGCCGACCAGCCCGGCCACCAGGGCGACGGCGCCGCCGGTGACCAGCAGTCCGCACAGGACGAACAGCAGCATCAGCGCACCCCACCGATCCGCAACGCCAGCGGCGTGCTCCAACTCCCGTACGGGGACTGGAGCATCCCCGCGTCGAAACCCGCCCGCCGGAGGTCGTCCAGGCACTGCGGCGGGGTGTGCGGGACGGCGCGCGGCTCGCCGAGGTCCGGGCGCGGGCCGAAGACGGTGTTCAGCGCCGGGCGTCCGCTCTCACCGAGGCCGGTGATCTCCAGGACGTGCGAGACGAAGCGGTGGCGGCGGCCGCCGACGGCCGTCTCGTCGACCATCGCGACGTGCACGATGAGGTCGACGGCGTTGGCGGTGAGCCGGTAGGCGAGGCTGTCGGTCATGTGGGCGCCGTACTCCAGGCAGAGTTCGGCGATCCGGTCGACCACCATGTGCGGGGCGCGGGCGTGCAGGGTGCACATCGAGCCGCCCTCGCCGTTGGTCATCACCCGCAGCATCGGGACGACCTCGGCGGAGCGGACCTCGCCGACGATGATCCGGGAGAGGGTCATCCGCAGCGCCGCCGGGATGAGCTCGCCGATCGTCAGCTCGCCCGCCGAACGGCCGTCCACCCGTTCGCCGTTGCCCTCGCGGGCCTCCATCGGGACGACCTGCTTCAGATGCCCCAGGGTGTGCAGCCAGAGCTCGAACTCGGACTCCAGGGTGCCGATCCGCTCGTCCGGCGGGATCTCGCCGGCCATCGCGCGCAGCAGGCTGGTCTTGCCGACGCCCTGCGTCCCGGTGATCATCACGTTCTTCCGGGCCCGGATCGCCGAGGCCAGGAAGGCCGCCAGGGTCGAGTCCACGGTGCCGAGCCCGACCAGGTCGGTGAGGGTCGCCGAGGCGACCCGGTGGCGGCGGATCGCCACGTACGGGCGGGGCGTCACCTCGGTGAGCGCCTGGAGCCGCATGCCGCCCTCCAGCCGCAGGGCCAGCGTCGGGCTGGCGGTGGAGAGGCTGCGCTCGCCGCCGCCGTGCTGGCGGGCCAGGTCCTGGAGCAGTTCGACGAGTTCCTCGTCCGTGTCGGCCACCGGCGGTACCTGGCGCAGGGGTTGGTGGACGCGGGAGATCCAGACGTCGTCGCAGCCGTTGATCAGGATGTTCTCGATCTCCGGGTCGTCCAGGTACGGCTGGAGCCGCCCGGCCCGGAACAGCAGGTCGTAGACGGCCTCCGAGAGCGCCCGGTCCTGGTCCCGGGTGGGCGGGATGCCGTGGGTCTGGGCGTACGCGTCGGACCAGCGGGCGACAGCCTCCTCGATCAGCGCGCGGCCGCGCTGGCGGCGGGTCGCCCGGTCCGCCTCCAGGCCGGAGCCGTCCGCCAACCGGGAGAGCTGCTGGTGCAGTTCGGCCGCGACCTGCCGCTTCAGCTCGCGCGCGACCTGCTGGTCCACGGCGGGCCGGACGCCGACGGGCTGCAGCGCGGGCACCGCCCGGACCGGACCGGGGGTGAACTGGCCGGGGGCGAACTGGCCGACGGGCGCGGCGGCCGGGATCACCGGCTGCGCGGCGGCGGCCCAGGGCAGCGCCGCCGGGCCGCCGGGCTGCGCCGGGCCCTGGTGCAGCGGGCTACCGCGCACGGAGCACCTCCCCGTAGGTGATCTGCTGCTGCGGGTGCGGCGGCTGGCCCGGGAACGGCGCCGGGGCGGCCGGCTGGGGCACCTGCGGCGCGGGGTACTGCGGTTCGGGGTGGGGAGGCTGGGGGTACGGCTGCCCGGGGTACGGCTGCCGGGGGTCGGCGGGGGCCGGGTACTGCGGGTAGGCCAGCGGGTGCGAGTCCGGTATCGGCGCCGGCGCCGGCGGCGCGTGCTCGGCGAAGACCTGGGGCACCGGCGCGACGGGCCCGGCGGCGGGCGGGACGGCCGGCGCGAGGCGCTGGCGGCGGCGCCGGACCAGCAGCTGGATCTGGTCGGCCGCCGACCGCGCCGTCCGCATCAACTCCGACCGTACGAACCGCCGGTCGGTGGTGTCCCCGCCGTCGGAGAGCACCCGCGCGGTGCGCGGTGCGTACGGCAGCAGCCCGAGCGCCGGCACCCCGAACTGCCGGGACACCTCCGCGACCGGGTAGGGCCCCTCGGCGACCATCAGCAGCCCCAGCGCGTCCGAACCCGTCCCGGCGGCCTCCAGGTCGTCCCGCAGTGCGGCGAGCCGGGGCCGGACGGCGCTCAGCCCGCGCAGCGTGCTGCGCAGCGCGACGGCCACCACGTCGGCCCGCCGGGCGAGCACCGCGCCGGGGCCGGCCGCGCCGGAGCGCCCGAGGTCCAGGATCACGTCGTAGCCCTGCGGTTCGAGCCCGTGCAGCGTCTCCATCAGCGGCTCCCAGGTGTACGCGAGGCCGGGCGCCTGGGCCGGGTCGGTCAGGCCGGGCAGCAGCAGCCGCTCGCCGTTGCCCTCCGGGGAGAGGTCGATCAGCTGCTCCCAGAGGGTCTGGGCGAGCAGGCCGCGACGGTCCGCGACGGCCAGGTTGCGCAGCCCGTACACCGCCTCGACCCGGCCCTCCAGCGCGCCGGCCAGCACCGCTCCGCCGTCCGGGTCGCACTCGACCAGCAGGATCCGGCGGCCCGGCTGCAACGGCCAGGCGAGCAGCAGGGCCAGCGCCGAGGTGGTGGCCCCGGGCGCGCCGGGGCCGCCGACCACCGCGACGACCGCCATCAGTTGCCACCCCCGGCCGACGGGGAGCCGGAGCCGGAGGGCGACGGGGATCCGGACCCGCTCGGCGAGGACGGGGAGGAGGGCTGGGCGGCCGGGGTGTCGCCCCCGCGCGGGGCCAGGATGACCTGGAACCGGCCCGCCGCCACCCACCCCGCGAGCCGGGCGCCGTCGCCGGGGCCGACCGCGACGTCGACCACCTGGCCGCCGTCGCTGTCCACCCTGCCGAGGGTGACCACGGTGGCCGCCAGGGTCTCGGGCGTCCTGGTCGTGCCGCCCTGTCCGGACGCGTCGGAGGTGGAGACCACCAGCACCCGCAGGCCGGGCTGCAGCCGGGTGGCCGGGAGCTGGCTGTGCTTGGCCGCCAGGCCGACGACCACCTGACCGGCCCCCACGACCGGGGCCGAGGTGACGTCCGCGTTCAGCAGCAGGGCGCCGCGCCGCAGGTCGGTGGTGGCGCGCAGGCCGATGGTGCGGTCGTGGTCCCTGGCGTCCAGCGGGCGCAGCGCCGGGTCCCCGGCGATCCGGGCGACGACGAGGTCGTCGGCGGTCAGCGCCTGCCCCATCGGTACGTCACGGGCCAGCGCCAGCACGGCGATCCGCTGCCCGGTGCTGTTGTAGAGCACGGCGCCGCCGAGCCCGCCCGCCGCGATCAGCGCCACCGCCATGGCGAGCACGGCGGGCCTGCGGCGGCGGGCGCGCAGGGTGCGCGGGGGTGTGTGCGGTGCCGCCCGCACCGGTTCCTGGGCAAGGGTGGCGGTGCCGGGGCTCGGCGACGGGAAGGTTCGGTTCTCCACCGGGCTTCGGCCTTTCGTACGGGGGCTGGACGGGTGGCGGACGGTCAGTTGTTCAGGACCTGGAGTTCACCGACGCGCAGCGGCAGCGGCCGGTCGGCGGGGACCTGGTAGTCGAATCCCAGGACCTGGTCCTGCCGGCCCGCCACCGTGGCGGTGATGTGCCAGGTCGCCACGGCGGTCAGGTAGAACATGTGGTCCGACTGGAGCGCCGAGCCGGTCTTGTAGAGGTAGGAGCAGTCGGTCGCGTTCGCCGGCGCGCCGGGGGTGTAGGCGGTGCCGGAGGTGGCGCAGTCGAGGCCCGGCGAACCGTCGCCGGTGTCCCAGTGCACGTTCTTCAGCACGGCGGTGGCCGTGACACTGATCTGGCGTCCCCGGACGGTGGCGCTCTGCGGCCCGGCGCTGCCGACCGTCCGGTCATACCAGAGCCAGACCGGCGCGCCGACCAGGGCGGTGCCACCGGGGGCGGCGTGCACCACGGGCGCGGCGAGCCGGATCATGTCGGCGGCCTGCCGGCCGAGCGCGACCGGGTCGTCCGGCGGCGGCGCACCGCCGGGCGGGGAGGCGAAGAACATCGGCGGTTTGGGCGTGAGCCCGCCGCCGACGAGCCGGCAGTTCACCTCGTAGACCGCCCCACTGGCCGGATCGTGCCCGCCCCAGGAGGGGTCGCCGGCCGGCGGCTGCGGGTCGGAACGCTGGTAGTAGCAGCCGTCGGAGGTGTTGAACCAGCCGAGGTCGTTGTCCCAGCAGGGCCACTGCTGCAGGTTCCAACTGCACATCTGCACCCCGTCACCGCCGCTGCCGCCCCCGCCGCCGGGGCCGACCGGCACATGGCTCGGGTTGCCGCCCGGCTCGACGATGCCGATGCAGATATCGTTCACCGCACACGGATTCACACCGCCCGTGGGGCCGCCGTCGGCGATTGCGGGCGAGATCGTGGCGGTGGTCATTGCGAGCAGTAGCGCGATCCGAATCATCGTTCGCACACCAGACTTCAGCATGTTCGGCCCACCTCGCGTTTGAAGTCGACGATCATCCAACGGCCATCCGATTTGCGGAGCGAAACAGTGGCGATGTAGCGGGTGAGACGCTGCGGCGGATCTTTCGGCGCTTTGGTCACTGAGTCCGCCTGGTGCCAGTCCGTCACGTCGAGGCAGTCCTCGATCACCGAAGTCTGGGGATCAGCAATAGGATTGAGGGTCTTGACCACTGGGGAGTTGCGCGGCGCACCAGTCATCACCAGCTTGGCCTCATGCAGTTGGTGCAGGCTCGCCAGCGCACCGCTCAGGGCCAGTCCGGTGGAGAGCGCCCGGAGCTGGGATCCGTCCGAGCCCGACCGGCTGAAGGCATCGGTCTGGGCATCCCACCAGCTCTGATACGCCATCAGCACCACCCGCCCCACGGCCCCCTCGGGCCCCTGGGTCGGAGCGATCGCGCCCGTACCCGAACCACCCGAAGGAGTGACCGGAGCCGCCTGGCCGGTGGCGCCGGATGCCGCGAGGCGATCGGCGGAACCGGCCGGACCGTCGCCGCTGCAGGCGGTCAGGAACGTCAGCAGAAACAGTCCGCCGACGCCAACCACCCCAGAGCGCACCAGAATTCCGCGCTGCCGCATAGCCCCACCTCGTCGCGACCGACCCCCCGCCCTCGGCCGTGGTCGCCAGAAGAAAACCGCCGTCCCGCCGTGCGGCCTTCGGGGGCATCGATTCTTCGCCAACCAGCCCCGTCCCGGCAACACCTCGGGCCTCTTGACCTTACGCGGAAGGCGGATCGGTTGGGGCACTTTCGCGCCACAGAACTGCCAACAGTTCCTCGGAAAGCGACAATCCGGCCAATGCGCCCCGGACCGAGGCCCGATTGCGCATCAGCAGCCGTCCGCCACCGCCGGGTCCGGGCACCAGCAGGCGTGCCCCGTCCGTGCCCGCGCGTTCGAGCTCCGCCGCCACGGCGGGCTGGAGTTCCTCGGGGCCGACGGCGGCGGGTGCGCCGGGGACGCCCTGTTCCAGCACCCGCCCGAGTGCCCAGCTGAACGACCCCTCGCCGCCCGGCAGTACGGCGTCCCGGCCGCGCCGGCCCGGCTGGAACCGGCCCACCCGGCCCCAGAGCGGCACCCGGGAGTGCGCCAGCAGTTCACCGGCGCCGTCCTCGCCGCCGCGCTCCAGCGCCGCCCACGCCTCCCGGTCGGCCAGGGCGTCCACCAGCAGCAGGGTCTCCTCCTGGTCGCCGTGGACCATGGTGGAGACCACCCAGTCCCAGGCCAGCCCGCGCCGGTACGCGTTGTCCGCCGTGCTCCCGCCCGTCACCAGGGCCAGCCGTCTACCGCGCGGGTCGGCCGCCAGCTGGCCCAGCAGGCAGACCACCAGCCAGCGGGCCGGCCGCTGGGAGGCCGCGCGCAGCGCGGTGAGCATCGCGTTGGCGTCCGCGTCGGGCGGCACCAGCGTCACCCGGCAGCCCCTGGTCCCCGCGTCGAAGGACCGGCCCGGCAGCGCGTCCGCGAGCAGCCGCGCGCCGTCCGCCGCCCTGGCCGACCCGGCATGGCCCCGCTCCGGACCGCCGTCCGCCCCGATCACCACCAGCTCGATGCCGCCGCTCATCCGCACCCGCCCCTCCCTAGCTCCACCGGGTCGGTTCTGCCCCGTACGCCGGACAAGCTATCGCTGCCGCGATCCAGCGCGAACCGGGCCAGGTCAGCGCGGGCGGGTCCCGGATCGCCCGGATCCGGGACCATGGGCCCTAGTCGTCCCCGGGGCCGGGCGGCAGCATCAAGGGCATGGACCGTGACAACCGGGTGCAGACCCTGAGCGAGGCGGACTGCCTGCGCCTGCTCGGCACCGTGCCGGTGGGTCGCGTGGTGTACACCGAGCACGCGCTGCCGGCCGTGCTGCCGGTGGCCTTCGAGGTCGGGCCCGACGGGCGGCTGGTGCTCGCCCTGCGGGCCGGCGGCACTGTGGTCCGGGCGCTGGACGGCACGGTGGCCGCCTTCCAGGCCGACCGGCTGGACCCGGCCACCCGGACGGGCTGGAGCGTGCTGGTGCACGGCCGGGCCGAGGTGGTCCGCGACCCCGCGCTGCACGAGCACCTGCTGCTCACCGGCCCGCGCCCGTGGATCGACGGGGAGCGGCAGGTCTTCGTCCTGCTCACTCCGGAGCTGGTCAGCGGCCGGGAGCTGCACACCTGCGCGCACGGCGCGCAGCTGGGCACCGGGCGCCCCCACTGACAGGTGACCGGCGAGTAGGCATACTCTCCCGGAGTCCTGCCAGGCGCATCCCCCCAGGAGCACGTTGTGACGACCTTCGCCTCCCTCGCCGAGCTGACCGCAGCCGTCGGCACTGAGCTCGGCACCAGCCAGTGGCACACCATCGACCAGGAGCGGGTGAACCTGTTCGCCGAAGCCACCGGCGACCACCAGTGGATCCACGTGGACCCGGAGCGCGCCAAGGAGAGCCAGTTCGGCGGCACCATCGCCCACGGCTATCTGACGCTCTCGCTGATCCCGGTGCTGGCCAAGGAGTGCTACGGCGTGGAGGGCATCCGGATGGCCCTCAACTACGGCTCCGAGAAGGTCCGCTTCCCCGCCCCCGTCCCGGTCGGCACGGCCGTCCGGGCGCGGGCCGAACTGCTGGCGGCCGACGAGGTCCCGGGCGGCGTCCAGGCCCTGGTCCGTTTCACCATCTCCAGCGAGGCGAGCCCCAAGCCGCACTGCGTGGCCGAGACCATCACCCGCTTCTACGCCGCGTAGCGGCCCTCCCCCCGGGCGGGCGCCGTGCCTGAGGCACCGTGCCTGAGGCACCGTCCGGGTACGCCGAACGGCGCTCCCCCGCGCGCTTCCACCGGGTCCGGCCGTCCCGGGGCCGGTAGTGTCCCGTGGAGATGATTGTCGTACGGCAGCGGGTATCTGACGCTGCCGTACGCGTTCTTCGCGTGCCCTGTGCCCCGGGACAGCCTCCGGGACGCCGGTGTCCGCGCCGCGCTCGCTGGGAAGGACACGCCCGTCGACCGCGGCGACCCCGCCGTACGGACAGTCCCCACCTGGAGGTTCCGTGCCCAGTCCCGTCCCCTGGAGCTCCCGGGTCACCTCGCTGACCGACCAGCTCGGCTGCGCCACCGGTACCGCCTGGCGCCGGGTACGGACGGACGCCTTCGGCGCCGAACCGGCCGGCGAGCGGCTGGCCCGGATCGAGCGCTCGCCGAACTTCGCCGACGGCGCCTTCCAGAACCCGGTGCCCACCCGCCGCCTGGTGTACGAACGCTCCCCGCTGGAGATCACCCGCTCCCAGCTGACCGCCAACCGCGCCCGCCGCCTCCCCGCCACCGCCGTCCCGCTGCACCGGCTCGCGCCGATCGAGCTGGCCCGGCCGCCCGCCTCCGGCCTGCGGCTGACCTGGCTCGGCCACGCCACCGTGCTCGCCGAGCTGGACGGCCGCCGGGTGCTGTTCGACCCGGTCTGGAGCGAGCGCTGCTCGCCCTTCGCCTGGACCGGCCCCAAGCGGCTGCACCCGGTGCCGATCCGGCTGGACGAGCTGGGCCCGGTGGACGTGGTGGTCATCTCGCACGACCACTACGACCACCTGGACATGCCGACCGTCCGGACCCTGCTCGGCACCGGCGCCGTCTTCGCCGTGCCCCTGGGCGTCGGCGCCCACCTGGAGCACTGGGGCGTCCCGGCCGGGCGGATCGTCGAGCTGGACTGGTGGGAGTCCGGGGTGATCGGCGGGCTCACCCTGACGGCCACCCCGGCCCGGCACTACTGCAGCCGGGGTCCGCGCACCAGCACCCACCTGCTCTGGGCCTCCTGGGTGGTGGCCGGGCCCGAGCACCGGGTCTTCCACAGCGGCGACACCGGCTACTTCCCCGGCTTCGCCGAGATCGGGGGCCGGCTCGGGCCGTTCGACGCGACGATGATGCAGATCGGCGCGTACAGCGACTTCTGGCCCGAGGTGCACATGACGCCGGAGGAGGGCGTCCGGGCCCACCTGGACCTCGGCGGCGAGGTGCTCCTGCCGATCCACTGGTGCACCTTCAACCTGGCCCCGCACCCGTGGGAGGAGCCCGCCGAGCGGTCGGTCGCGGCCGCCCAGGCCCTGGCCGCCACCCTCGCCGTCCCCCGCCCGGGCGAACCGTTCGAACCCGCCGACCCGCCGCCGCTGAAACTCTGGTGGCGCGCGGCGGCAGCCGTCCCCAAGGGCGCCGAACTGCTCGTCCCGGACCTCGCGGCCCCGGCGACCGCGAAGCGCCGCTCCGAGGACGACGACGTCACCGTCTGACGCAGGGAGCAACCGCCAGCGGCGGGGTCACCGCCCCCGCCCCGCGGCGAAGCCTCAGCGGCCGTCCGCCAGGACGTCCCGCAAGGCCTTCGCCGCCTTCACCACCCGGCTCGCCCCGCCGCGCCCGGCGGCCTCCGTCACCTCCGCGACCGCCCCCCGCGCCCCGCTCCGCCGCGCACAGTCGGCGGCGAGCACCAGCAGGTCGCCGGCGCCCCGCACCGGGGTGCCGGCCAGCAGGCCGGGCAGCGCGCCCGCCAGCACCGACCACACCGTGCCGTACGCCCCGGCCGCGGCGAGTGCCCGGAGCGCCTCCAGCAGCCGGTTCGGCTTGACCGTGCCCAGCGGCACCAACACGCCGAGCTCCCGCCCGAGCAGCCCGCCGTCCAGGTCGCCCCGGGCGGCGAGCACCAGCAGGGCGTCCGTCGCGGCGGCCCGGTCGGCCGGGGAGCGGGCGCCCAGCCCGTACCCGACCGCGAGGTGCACGGCGAGGCCGGCCGGGCCGTCCGCCTCCGCGAGGTAGGGCAGCAGCAGCCCGGGGCCCGGCCGCTCGGTGGCCGCGAAGCAGTCCAGGGCCCGGGCGGCCAGCTCCTCCCGGTGGCCCGGGAGGGCCGCCAGCCAGTGCAGCGTCGGCAGGTGGCGCGAGTACTCGAACAGCCGGGCCGCCGAGTGGGTCTGCGGCCCCAGCAGGTGCATGGCGTCGGCCGCCAGCGGCTCGTCCAGGACGACACCGGGCTGCGCCACCATGGTCTGCGCGACCTCGCGCAGGATGTGCACCTCGTAGGGCTGGAGGCCGGGCTCCTCCACCGGCACGAAGCGCACCCGGGTGGACGGCTGGCGCGGCAGCCCGCCGTCCCGGAGCCAGCGCGCGGTGCGCCGCCCGGCCTCGGAGCCGAGCCGGCCGGCGGCGGCCAGCACCTCGGGGTCCTCGGTGGGCCGGACCCGCAGCAGGGCCTGCGCCAGGTCGGCGGGCCCGGCGGGGGCGTCCAGCGCCTCGTACCCGGCGAGGCGCTCCACCAGGACGGCGGCCGAGAGCGCGCCCGTCTGCGAGGTCGGCGTGGCCAGCAGGAACGGCGTCCGGCGGGCGATGATCTGCCCGGCCGCCTCCTCCAGCCGCCCCGCGAGCAGGTGCCCGAACGGCGAGGTGTGGACGCCCCGGCGCAGCACACCCGTCTTCAGGTGCCCGGAGGTGGCGGCCCGCGCGACCTGGAGCAGGTCGCGCGGCCCGCAGTCCTCCCAGCCGGGCCGCTCGTAGGGGTGGGCCGCCAGCACCGGCAGGAGCGCGTCGGTGAGGTCCTTGCGGCTCCGGTAGGCGTGCCGCACCAGGCCGTCCAGCACCCGTTCGAAGGCCGCCACCGGCACGTCGCCGCCCGCCAGCACAGCGCCGAGCTCCTCGGCCGTCTCCGCCGGGCTGCCCAGCGGGCCGGGGACCGGCCGGGGCTGCGGCACGGTCGGCAGCAGCTCCTCGTACACCTCGGTGCGGACCTCCGCGCCGAACAGCTCCCCGGCCCGCCCGGCGTGCGCCGGGTCGAGCGCCCCGGCGGCCTCCCGCAGCTGCCGGAGCACCGCCTCGCCCGCCGACGCCAGATGACGGGCGGTCACCTTGAGCGCGCGCTCCTGCACCTCCTGGTCGGGGTGGCCGAAGGCGTCCGCCGCCGCGAGGACCAGCGGCCCGGCCTGTGCCGGGTCACGCCCGGCGGCCTTGTCCAGGCGGGCCAGCTGGGCGCGGACGAGCTTCTTCTCGGTCCGGAACAGCACCGTCGCGGAGGCCTCGGCGAGCAGGCCGGGCGCCAGCAGCCCCGCGTCGTCCAGCTCGCCGAGCACCTGCTGGGCGTGGGCCGCGACGGTGGACAGCCCGCCAAGCAGCGCCAGACAGCTCCGGACCCGGGCCGTGTACTCCTGCGGCGTGGGCGCGAGGGCCTGGAGCACCTTCAGGAAGAACCGCTGGTCGCTCACCCGGCCGCCGCGCACCAGCCGGGCCAGGCAGCGGTCGATCAGCTCGGTGCGGTCCAGTACGCCCTGCCCGGCCAGCCGCGCCAGGCAGGCGGGCCAGCCGCCACCGGTCGGCCGGTCGAGCCAGGCGCGGTCCAGCTCCGTCCCGATGTCGGCGATCTCGAACAGCCGGGGCACCAGCAGCGGCACGAAGGAGTCGCCGGAGAGCCGCTGCCACAGGTAGTCGCCCTCCACCCCGCCGGTCAGGTGGGCGATCCGGTCGCGCCGGCCGGCCGAGCGGTCGCGCAGCCACTGCGTCACGAAGGCGTCCGTGGTCGGCACCGGGCACCCGGTGGTGCGGACCAGGTGCTCCAGCAGCCGGTACTCCCCCCACCAGGCCCCGGTCCGCCGGTCGGCCAGCCGGGCCACGACCTCGTGCTGCCACTCCGGCGGTTGGCTCTCGATCACGGCCAGCAGGGCGGGGTGGCGCCACACCTCGCTCCAGCCGAAGCCGGGGCCGCCGATCCAGCCGGCCGCGCCCGAGGGCGAGGTGTGGCACCCCAGGCCGGCGATCGAGACCGGACGGATGTCGGGCGGCGGCCAGCTCCTGGAGTCGCGGATCTCCTTGCGGATCGCCTTCAGCCCGGGCAGGAAGGCCCGGCGCTGGTCCGGTGTCAGCCGGGCCAGCTCGCGCACCACCGCGTCGACGTCCTCCGCCCGGACCAGCTCGACCAGGTTCATCGCGCCGCCCCCGCGCCGCCGCCCGCCAGGTCCGCCGCCTCGGTGCCGCCGCCCGCCAGGTCCGTGGCCAGCGCGTGCTTGCACGGCCCGCGCCCGCCCCGGTACTTGGCCCACCACAGGCAGGTGCAGCTCAGCGCCCCGTCCGCCGCGCGCCGCACCCGCTGCACGTGGTCGCCGACCGTCACCAGCGCGCCGCCGCCCTCCTCCGGCCGCACCGCGCCGGCCGCGACCAGGGCGCGGGCCGCCCGCAGCCGCGGGTTCTGCGCCTCGGCGCGCCCGGAGTCGTAGGGCAGCTGCCGGTGGAAGTACGCGGCCTCGGCGGTGTCGTAGCCGATCTGACCGGACGTCCCCAGCCGGGTCAGTGCCGCCCGCACCCGCTGGACGGTCAGCCCGGCCTGCTCGGCGAGTTCGGCCGGGTCGACCCGGGGCTCCCAGGCGAGCAGCACCGCGACGAGCTCGGCGTCGGCCGCCGCGTCCGCGGAGGCGAGCGCGTCGAGCACCCCGCCCTCGCCGGAGAAGCCGCGCGAGGCGTCCGGCGACAGCGTGAGTGTCAGCCGCATCCCGGGCAGCACCACCTCCCACGCGGCGGCCGTCGCCGCCTGGCCGGCGGGCGGCCCGTACACCCGCAGGGCCAGCGCGTACCGCAGCACCCGCTGCAGGGCCGCCAGCCGCTCGGGGCCGGGCAGGCAGACCGCGCCGGGGGCGGGCCTGCTGGTCGGGCGCAGCGTACGGCCGGCCGGGACGGCCCACTGCACGGAGCGCCCGGTGCCGCGCGGCAGCGAGCGCAGGAAGCGGACGGCCTCGGCGGCCGGCACCTCGGCGCGCAGGTCGAAGGCGGCGGCCAGCACCTGGGTCTCGGCGAAGCCGCGCAGCCAACGGCCCGGCAGCGGGACCTTCTTCTCGACCACCGGGCCGTCCAGGGTGGTCACCTCCAGCGTCTGCGGGCCGACCGCCAGGTGCAGCGGGTCGGCCGCGCCGATCCGGCTGAGCGCCTCGCGGAGCGGGTTGTTGACGTCGACGTTGGTGGTGCCGTGGCCGATCTCGCCGCCGTCCAGGCCGTCGGCGAGCACGTCGAGGCGGGCGTACACGCCGCAGCAGCCCGAGAACGACTCGAAGCGCAGCCGGTCGCCGTTGGCGGTGACCACCGGGTCGAGCGAGGCGCGCAGCTGCGGCTGGTAGTACCGGGCGGCGGCCACGTCGGCGACGGCGAGCAGCGCGGCGGCGGCCGTCGCGGGGGCGGTCAGGAATCCGCCGAAGAAGCGCGGGTGGGCCGCCGGGCCGGCCGGGGTGGCCCCGCCCGAGGTCTCCAGGGCGAGGCTGCGGCCGCCGGTGCCCTCGCGGACGGCGGAGGACCGGAGATATGCGTACGTCTGTACGGCTTGCGTCATGCCGAGAACCTTAGGGCGGGCGACCGACAGGGCTGATTTCGGCGATCCGGTTTCTGGAACTCGTTCCACCGGGTTCCCGTAATCCAGATCACACCGGCAACCACCCGCCGTCTGCCACTATGAACAGGTGAACGACGCGATCAGACAGGAATCTCCCGAGCAGGCCGAGGCCGGATCATTCGTCGACCTGCTGCGGATCGAGGAGCTGGACAAGAACCTGTTCCGTGGCCACTGCCACGCCGGTGCGCCGCTGCGCGCCTTCGGCGGCCAGGTCGCCGCGCAGGCCCTCACCGCCGCCGGGCGGACGATGACCCCCGGGCGGCTGGTGCACTCGCTGCACAGCTACTTCCTCCGCCCCGGCGACCCACGCAAGCCGATCGACTACCAGGTGGACCGGGTCCGGGACGGGTTCTCGTACGCCACCCGCCGGGTGACGGCGGTGCAGCGGGACGAGGTAATCTTCACCCTCTCGGCCTCCTTCAAGGTGCCCGAGGCCACCCCGCAGCGGCACCGGGCCATGCCGCCGGTGCCCGCGCCCGAGGACCTGCCGGACCCGTTCGCGGACTGGCGGCGGACCGCCCCGCAGGACCCCGAGCGGGCCTCCGCCCTGCGGACCCTCCAGATGCGCTTCGTCCCCGCCGACGCACCCGGCATGCCGGCCGAACTGCCCGGCGTGCCACAGCAGTTCGTCTGGCTCCGGACGGGCACCCCGCTCCCGCAGGACGACCCGCTGCTCCAGGTCTGCGCACTGACCTACCTCTCCGACCTGACGCTGGCCTCGACCACCGCCCTCCACCTGCAGGGCGACCGGGCCGGGCAGGCCGCCGCGCCCCGGGTCCAACTGGCCTCGCTGGACCACGCGATGTGGTTCCACCGCCCGTTCCGCGCGGACGAGTGGCTGCTGTTCGCCCAGCGCAGCCCCTCGGCCGGCGACGGCCGCGGCCTGGCCCTCGGCGAGTTCTACGACCGCTCGGGCGAACTGGTCGCCTCGGCCGTCCAGGAGGCCCTGCTCCGCCAACAGGCCTGACCGCCGCGGGCGGTGCCCGGCGGGCACCGCCCGGACCGCGAACGCGTCATTCGCAGCGGGGTGACCGGCACGTATCATGAGCAGGGTGACCAGGGTTGACCTCTCACCACGGCCCGTCGAGGCGATGTCGCCCCGTCAGCTGGAACGCCGCCGGAGCCTGATCGCCGCCGCGCTCGCACTCGTGAACGAGAGCGGCGTCGAGAGACTGCAGATGAAACAGGTCTGCGAACGGTCCGGGGTCGCGCTCGGGACGGCCTACCGGTACTTCTCCTCCAAGGACCACCTGCTCGCCGCCGCCATCGCCGACTGGCACCGGCTGCTGCTGGCCGACCTGACGGCGGAGCAGCGCGGCCCGCGCGGCGGGCCGACCAGCACCGACCGGGTGGTCCGGTTCGTCCGGCACGGGATGCGGGCCTACCAGCGGCAGCCCCAGCTGGCCCGGCTGCGGGTGGCGGTCTCCGCGTCCACCGACCCGTTCGCCAGCGAGGCCCTGCAGGGGATGGCCCGGGCCGACCGGGCCGCGCTGGACACCCTGATGGCCCAGCACCCCTCCCCCGGCGGCGACCTCGTCCGCCACATCGTCGGCCACGCCTGGCAGGGCGAGCTGACGGCCTGGGTGACGGGCCGGACCACTCTGGACGACGCCCGCCACCGCCTGGAGGAGGTCGTCCGGCTCGTCCTCGCTCCTTAGACCGACCGCCAGATGGCGGGCGGAGCCGCTACCCGACCCGGACGGGGTGCCCCACCACCGCGCCGAAGAGGTACCCCTCGCGGTTGAACTCCGCCGTGTCCGGCTGGGTGCCGCCCAGGTCGTCGGTGGCCCGGGCCCGCAGCTCGTACGGGCCGGGCCGCTCGGGCCGCCAGTCGAAGCTCCACCTGGTCCAGGTGCCGGGGTGCGGGTCGTCCCACAGGTGGGCGCGGTGCCAGAGCACGCCGCCGTCGGTGCTGACCCGGACCTGCCGGACGGCGGCCCGGCCCGACCAGGAGCGGCCGTAGAGCCGGTGGCGGCGGCCGGGTTCGAGGACCGCGCCGCGGGCCAGCTCGAAGGCGCTCTTCACCACCTGGCAGGTGAGCGGGGCGCTGCCGCCCGGCGGGTGGGCCGGGCCGAAGAGCCGGTAGAAGTCGGTGTCCCAGGGCGAGTGCAGCGGTTCGGTGGAGACCTCCAGGCTGCCGACCCACTTGATCGAGGCGATCCCGGCCCAGCCGGGGACGACCAGCCGGACGGGCGCGCCGTGGTCGGGGAGCAGCGGCCCGCCGTTCATCTCGTACGCCAGGAGCACGTCGTCCATCGCCTTGGCGACCGGCAGCGGCCGGCGCACGTGGCCGTAGTTGGTGCCGTCCTCCCCGAGGTACTCGGGGTCGAGGCCGACGGGCAGCACGTCCACCGCCCCGGGGACGATCCCGGCCCGGCGCAGCACCTCGGCCAGCCGGACGCCGCGCCAGCGGGCCGCGCCGATCCCGCCGAGCTCCCAGGGCGTGCCGGGGACGGCCTGGCGCTGCTGGGTGGCGTAGAAGCGGCGGCCGTTTCCGGCGCACTCGATGACGGCGCTGAGGGCGGTCTCCGGCAGGCGCCGGAGCTCCGCGAGGCCGAACTCGACGGCCGGGCCGCGCAGTCCGCTGCCGAACACCCGCAGCCGCCAGCCGTCCGGGTCGATCAGCGGGGTGCTGGTGTGGTTGCGGACGAAGAACCGCTCGACGGGGGTGTCGGGGCCCGCGCCCGGGAGGGTGTCCCAGCGCATCTCGGCGTTGGTGCCGTGCGGGACGAACCACTCGGCGGGCAGGGCCTTGACGATGCCGGGCGGCCCGCTGCGGGCCTGCGGACATCGGTGGTACTCCAACTCGTCCATCCTGCCCATCCGTTCCACTCGGTACGGCGCGGCGACCTGCCGGTCTCCACGGTAGGACCGGGCCCGGCGCCGCGTCCACGGGACGCCCGGGCGGGTGCGGCCGCTCCGGCGCGCCGCGCCGCCGAGGTTCCACGCCGCGCACGGGCTGCGGGAGGCCGCCCGGGTCGCCGTCGGCGACGCGATGGCCGACCGGCGTACGCCCGCGCCTCCCCCGTCCGAGTGAATCGCGGCCGGCCGCGCCGGACCCCGGAGCCCTTGCCGCGCCTGGCCGAAGGCACCGCACACGACCTCACTCCGGATCGTCACCGACCGCAACCCAGCATTACAGACAGTCAGATCAGTGGCATGCTGGCAGCCGCACCAGCCGCCCGGCCGGACGTACCGCCCCGGTCCACCCCGGTGGTCCGTCCCGGTCCGGAACCGGCGGCCCGGAGCCGTCGCACCAGAACCGTCGAGAGAGCCCGCACCGATGTCCGTACGAGCGTCCCGCCCGCCACGCTCGCCCGGGCACGCGGCTCCGCGCCCCGCCGACCCTGGGTGTCCCCCGACCGCCGCCACCCCGGCCCCGCCCTGCCCGGACGTCCGCGACCTGCGCAGATGTCCCGACGCCCAGCCCCCATCCAGACTTCACCCGCGCGTAGTCGTCGTTTAACGCCACCCTGGAAAGCTGTCTGTCATGAACGCCCTACCCAGCACGGGCCCGCCGGCCCCGCAGCCGGAGCGCTTCCCGCTCCCGCAACGGCACCGCCGCGTCCTCGCCTGCGCCGCCGTCGCCGCCTCGATCGCGCTCGGCAGCCTCGGGGTCGCCGCCACCATCGAGACCGTCGGTCAGGACAGCACCGTCGCCGCGGGCGTAGCCGCCCGGTAGGCCGGCTCGCGCCGGGAGTGCCGCCCGGAACCCGGTGCCGGGTGCAGCTCGGCCTGCGGGGCGTACCGCGCGGCCGGTGCCCGCAGCACCCAGGCCCGGCCGGCCGGGGCGATCAGCTGCATCCGGTGCAGCAGGTCCAGCGCGTCACGGCGGAAGGCCGTCAGGTCGGCCAGGTAGTCCCGGCTCCAGCCCGCCTTGAGGCCGTACTCGTCGGTGATGTCGCCGAGCGCACCGTCTATCAGGGCGTCCGAGATCAGCACGGCCGGCGGGACGGCCGGCGGCGCCGCCTCCTCGGGCAGCGGGCGCAGCTCTTCCACCAGCCGTTCCACCAGTAGCAGCGCCGCCTGCGCGAGCGTCCCGGAGCCCGGCAGTGCCAGGTCGGTGAGTTCGTCGGCCGGGTCCAGCAGGGCCATCCCCTCGGCCCTGATCTCCGCCTCCAGGCCCAGGAAGTCGGCGAACAGCTCCGCCTCCGCCTGCTGGTTCTCCAGCAGCCAGCGGCGCTCGGGCGGGGTCAGCTCGTCCAGCAGCACCACCGGCGTCTCGGCGAGGCGCCGCCGGACGGCCAGCCCGGGCGTCCCGGCGGGCGGCGCGGCCAGCGGGCCGAGCGCCCGGGCCAGCTCGCGGTCCACCGGCGGGACGCCGTCGCCCCCGGGCGTCAGCACCCGCCAGTCCGTCAGCAGCCGGCGGACACCGGGCTCGTCCAGCTCGGCCGTCCGCCCGTCGGCGAGCGCGGGCAGCGCGCGCACCAGGCAGGCGTACCCGGCGGGGGTGAAGCCGTCCAGGGCGCGCCCCGGCAGCCCGGCCTTGTGCAGCCGGGCGTACGAGTGGCCGATGGTGAGCGGGTAGCCGAGCAGGGTCAGGAAGCGCTCGGCGAGCCAGTCGGCGTGCCGGCTGATCAGCGGGAACCCGGCGCCGTGCGGCCCCGCGGCGGTGACCAGCGGATGGGCCGCCAGCAGCCGGGCGGCGGTGCGGCGTTCGACCGCGATCTCGTGCGGGGTGGAGCCGGGCGAGCGCTCGGGCTTGCGGTGGCGCCCCCGGGGCGTGCCGCCCGCCGGGGGGCCGGGCTCGACCGGAGCGGCCCGGCGCAGGCCCCGGACCTGTCGGCACTCCCGCAGCCGCAGCGCCGCCGACAGGTGCACGGTCGGGCCGTGCCACCAGCTCGTGCCGGCCGGGACGGCGCGGCCGACGGCCGGGGCGCCGCCGAAGTGCCGGGCGCCGTAGAGGCCGAAGGCGGCGGTGAACAGGTCGTGGGCCGTCTCCGGATCGGCCTCGGCGAGCCGCCGGGCCAACCCCTGCGGTTCGGGGTGCACGGCGGCGCACGCGTAGGCGGTGAGCTGCCCCGCCCCCGCCCCGCGCCCGCCTGCCGCGCCACCGGACCCCTCCCCGGGGCCGGTGGCGTACTCCTGCTGCTCCATGTCGTCCACCAGACTAGACGGTGGGCGAGCCCGTCCGTGGCACCCTCGGGCGCGGCTCCCGGGTGCCGGTCGCGAGAATTGGGCTACGCACCAGTAACAACCCCTTCCGCACCCCGCCCGCCGTCGCCTATCGTCACGGTCATGCCGAACCTGCCCAACGTGGTGCTCTGGTCGATACCCGCCTTTGTGCTGCTCACCGTCCTGGAAGTGGTCTCCTACCGCTTCCACCCGGACGAGGAGGAACAGGGTTACACCGCCAAGGACACCGCGACCAGCCTCTCCATGGGCATCGGCAGCCTGCTGTTCGACGCCGGCTGGAAGATCCCGATCGCGCTGATCTACTCCGGGCTGTACGAGCTGACGCCGCTGCGGGTGCCGGTGCTGTGGTGGACGGTGCCGCTGATGCTGCTGGCGCAGGACTTCTGCTACTACTGGTCGCACCGCGGCCACCACGTGGTCCGCGTGCTCTGGGCCTGCCACGTGGTGCACCACTCCAGCAAGAACTACAACCTCTCGACCGCGCTGCGCCAGCCCTGGACGAGCGCCACCACCTGGGTCTTCTACGTGCCGATGATCCTGCTCGGCGTCCATCCGGCCGCGCTGGCGTTCTGCTCCTCGGCCAACCTGGTGTACCAGTTCTGGATCCACACCGAGCGGATCGACCGGCTGCCCCGCCCGGTCGAGTTCCTCTTCAACACCCCCTCGCACCACCGGGTGCACCACGCCTCACAGGGCGGTTACCTGGACCGCAACTTCGGCGGCATCCTGATCGTCTTCGACCGGCTGTTCGGCTCCTTCACCGCCGAGACCACCAAGCCGGTGTACGGGCTGACGAAGAACCTGGACACCTTCAACCCGCTGCGGGTCGCCACCCACGAATACACCTCGATCGCCCGGGACCTCGCCCGGGCCACCAGCTGGCGCGACCGCCTGCACCACCTCACCAAGGGCCCGGGCTGGCAGCCGGCCCCCACCGACCGCCCGGAGGGCACCCCCGCATGACCATCACCCGACGCCTGCGCGCCGCGCGCGGCCTGCTCTCCGCCTACGCCGCGACCTCGGCCGCCCACCTCGGGGCGATCGTCACCGGCACCACCGCGCTCCAGCACGCCACCAAGCCCGCGCTGATGCCGCTGCTGGCCGCCCACACCCTGGCCACCGCCGAGAAGGCGCCGAAGCTGCTGACCCCGGCGCTGCTGCTCAGCGCGGGCGGCGACGTGCTGCTCCAGACCGGCAACGAGGCCGCCTTCCTGGCCGGGATGGGCTCCTTCGCGGCGGCGCACGTCTGCTACGTGACGATGTTCGTCAAGCGCGGCGCCCTGGACGACCGGCGGCGCACCGCCGTGGTGGCGGCGGCGTACGCGGCGGCCTGGGCCGTGATGATCGGCCAGCTCTGGCCGGGGCTCGGCGACCTGAAGATCCCGGTGGCCGGCTACAGCCTGCTGCTCGCCTCGACCGCCGTGACCTCGGCCCGGATCGGCTGGCGGACGGGCCTGGGCGGGGCACTGTTCCTGCTCTCCGACACCCTGATCGCCACCCAGCTGGCCAACTGGAAGGAGCTGCCCGGCCACGAGTTCTGGATCATGGCCACCTATGTGGTGGCCCAGTACCTGCTGGCCAGCGGCACCGTGAAGGCCCACCAGGACGAGGCCCGCACCCCGTCCCCCCGGATCAGCGCCCCGGCGGTCTCCACCGGCCGCTGACCGGCCGGCGCGGCCGGCCGGAGCACGCGGATCCGGAGGGCGCGGTGTCGCACCCTCCGGATCCGCGCGTCAAAGGCGCCACCGGCCCGTTCCAAGGTGGCCTAGGAGCAGCGCCGGCGCAGCAGCCAGAACCCGCCGACCCCCGCGGCGACCAACGCACCGCCGGTGGCCAGTTCGCCCGAGCCACCGCCGACCGAGCCGCCGAGGCCCGTCTTGACGGCGCCGTGCGGGGCGGCCTCGTCCGGCCGGCCCTTCCAGTCACCGCCCTTCGCGCCGTCGCCCTTCTCCGTCAGCAGGACGGAGACCGCGCCGGTGAAGGTGTCCCCGTTCGGGCAGCTGCCGTCGAGGCCCCAGCCGGGGCCCTTGCCCGCCGGGGCGGGCACCTTCGTGCTGAACTCCTCCTTGGAGGCCAGCCGGACGGAGCCGCTGTAGCGGCCGTCCGGACCGGCCGTCAGGGTGGCCGAACCGGTGGAGAACGCCTGCGAGCTGGCGGTGACGGTCTTGGCCGAGCTGCTCCCGCAGGTGACGCTGACCGTCACGCTCTCGCCCGGTCCCGCCTCCGACGGGTTGACCCAGGCCGGTTCGGCGTCCTTGGCCGGTGCGGCGTTGGCGGGAGCCGCGAGGACGAGCAGAGCTGCGGCGCCCAGCAGGGCGGCGGCGGCCGTACGCGTGGAGCGCATGGCGTACCTCCAGGTTCTCGGGCGCAGCCGGGGACTCCGTCGTCCACGTGATCGAACAGCTACACCCTGTCACCCATGACGGTAGGCACCACCGCCCGGACCGGCCACCCTGCGGGACCGTTCGAGGTCAACCGAACGCCGCTCGGCCCGTCACAGTGCGAGGTCGACCACCACGGGCGCGTGGTCGGAGGTGCCCTTGCCCTTGCGCGCCTCCCGGTCGACATAACTGTCGGTGACGGCATCCGCGAACGGCTTGTTGCCGTACGTCAGGTCGATCCGGATGCCACGGTTCTTCGGGAAGGCCAGCTGGCGGTAGTCCCAGTAGGTGTAGGGGTGGTCGTACTTGAGCGGGCGCGGGACGACGTCCTGGAGGCCGGCCTCCCGCAGGGAGGCCAGCGCGGCGCGCTCGGCGGGGGTGACGTGGGTGAGGCCCTCGAAGGCGGCCGGGTCGAAGAGGTCCTCGTCGGTGGGGGCGACGTTGAAGTCACCGAGCACCGCGAACGGGCGCTCGCCCGCCGCCTCCGTCAGGACGTCCTTGCGCAGCGCCTCCAGCCACTCCAGCTTGTAGCGGTAGTGGGCGTGGTCGACCTCGCGGCCGTTGGGCACGTAGACCGACCAGACCCGGACGGGCCCGCAGGTGGCGGCGACGGCACGGGGCTCGACCTCGGGCAGCAGCGCGTCGTCGGCGAGGTAGCCGGGCTGGCCGGGGAGGTCGCGCACCACGTCGTCCAGGCCGAGCCGGGAGACGATGGCGACGCCGTTCCACCGGCCGGTGCCGTGCGCGGCCGTCTCGTAGCCGAGCTCGCGGACGGCCTCGAACGGGAAGGCGTCGGTGGCGCACTTGAGCTCCTGGAGGCAGAGCACGTCGGGCTTGGCGCTCTCCAGCCACTCCAGGAGTTTGGGCAGCCGGGCGGTGACGGAGTTGATGTTCCAGGTGGCGATGCGGACGGTCACGGCTGGCGGCCTTCCCGGGTGGTGCGGACGAGGAGCGGGAGCCCCGAGAGACTCCCGCCCCCGAACATACCGCCCACGACTGACAGTCAGCGGCTGCTCCGGACCACCGCCGCCGAGCCACCACCGCGCCGGACGGGCTCGGCCGCCGCGATCCAGCGGCCGTCCGGCAGCCGTTCGACGCCGGTGGCGGCGCCGATCTCGCCGCCGTTGACGAAGGACTGGCCGAGCGCCTGGAGCCCGGACACCTCGGGCAGCGCGAGGAAGGCCGGTTCGGCGGCCGTGGTGGTGGCGTTGCGCTGGCTGGCGCGCGGGGCGGCGATGGCCTGTTCCAGCGTCAGGCCCCGGTCGATCCGGCCGAGCAGCACCTGGAGCACGGTGGTGATGATGGTCGCGCCGCCGGGCGAACCGGTCGCGAAGAAGACCTTGCCGTCCCTGAGCACGATGGTCGGCGAGATGGACGAGCGCGGGCGCTTGCCCGGCCCCGGCAGGTTCGGGTCGGGCACGCCGGGGGTGTTGGGGACGAAGGAGAAGTCCGTCAGCTCGTTGTTGAGCAGGAAGCCCCGCCCGGGGACGGTGATGGCGCTGCCGCCGGTCTGCTCGATCGTCAGGGTGTAGGCGACCACGTCGCCCCAGCGGTCGGCCACCGTGAGGTGGGTGGTGCTGGGCCCCTCGTACGTCTCGGTGACGGCCGGCCCGCTGCTGCCGCAGGCGGTGGGGTGGTACGGGTCGCCGGGGGCGAGCGGGCTGGTCAGGGCGTGGCCCGGGTCGAGCAGGCAAGCCCGGGCGGCGGTGAAGGCGGGCGAGAGCAGCTGCTTCGTCGGGACGTCCACGGCGGCGGGGTCGCCGACCCAGCGGTTGCGGTCGGCGAAGGCGATCCGGCTGGACTCCAGGAAGTGCTGGTAGTACTGGGTGCTGTCCAGCGAGGCGAGGTCGCTGTGGTCCAGGATGCCGAGCGCCTCTCCGACGGTCGTCCCGCCGGAGGAGGAGGGGGCGATGCCGTAGACGTCGTAGCCCCGGTAGTCGACGTGGGTGGGCTGCTGCCGGCGGACCTGGTAGGCCGCCAGGTCGGTGGCGTCCACCTTGCCCGGCCGGGCGTTGCGGCCGGAGGCCGGGTCGACCGGCGGGTTCGCGATGGTGCGGGCGATGTCGGCGCCCAGCGGGCCCTGGTAGAGCGTCCGGATGCCCTCGCGGCCCAGCTGGCGGTAGGTGGCGGCGAGGTCGGGGTTGCGCAGGGTGCTGCCGACCACGGGCAGTTGCCCGCCGGGGAGGAAGAGCGCTCGGGTGGCCGGGAAGTCCTGGAAGCGCGCTTGGTTCAGGGCGGTCTGGTCCTGGAAGGTCTGGTCGACGGTGAAGCCGTGGTCGGCGATCCGCTCGGCGGGCTTCAGGGCCTGGTCGAGCGAGGTGGTGCCCCACAGCTTGAGTGCCTTGTCCCAGGTGGCGGCGGTGCCGGGCACCCCGACCGAGAGGCCGCTGGTGACGGCGTCGGCGAAGGCCAGCGGCTGCCCGTTCTCCAGGAAGAGCGAGGGGTCGGCGGTGCGGGAGGCGGTCTCCCGGCCGTCCAGGGTGGAGACCCGGCCGGTGCGGGCGTCGTAGTAGACGAAGTACCCGCCGCCGCCGATCCCGGCCGAGTACGGCTCGGTGACGCCCAGCGCCGCCGCCGTGGCGACCGCCGCGTCCACCGCGTTGCCGCCCTTGCGCAGCACCTCGATCCCGGCGGCGGTGGCCTCCGCGCTGACGGTGGCGACCGCGCCGCCGTAGCCGACCGCCTCGGGCACCTTGGCCGGCCCCGCGCTCGCCTGCGCGGGCGCGGCGGCGGCACAGACCAGGGCGGTGGCCAGGGCGGCGGCCACGACGGCCGACGGGGCCGGGCGGGTCGGCGTTCGCATCAACGTCCTCCTGAAGTAGCGTCAACTCCCTTTTCTTTCACAGTCATTCCTGCGCCACAACCGGTTCGCGGGTCGGCTTTGCGCCACTACTCGCCGGTAGCTCCGCCATCGGCGCGCCCCCTTCCGATGTCCGGCCGTCCCGGCGCCTCATCCGTTCGCTGACTGTCCGTCAACTTCGTTCACCAGAAGACCCTTGACCAATTAATGGGCTACGGTGAATGCTCTTAGTGAGTCAGTTCACATCAGCTGACATCAGGTCGCTGGAGGCGGCACATCCCGCCACGCGGTGGCACCGGGACCGGAGGGACAGCAGCGATGCCCAGTCGTCTACGCCAGGTGGTCACCGACCTCACCCTCCGGGCGACCGGGCGCTCCGGGCGGCATGCCCCCACCCTCGCCGACCGGCTGCACGCCCGGGCCCTCGACATCGGCGTCGACGGCCCCGACCGCGTCCGGGCGGCCGAGGAGCTGGCCCTGCTCGGCGACCCCGGCGGCCCCGAGTCGCTCCACCTCCTCGCCCTCACCAGGACTCTCGACGACACCGCCCGGCTGCGGGCGGCCGAGGCGCTGGTCCGGTTCGGCGACCCGCGTGGCGCCGACCTGCTGCACGCCCTCGCCCTCGCCGCCACACTCGACGGCCTCCAGCGCGTCCGGGCCGCCGAGGCACTGGCCGGGCTCGGCGACCCGCGTGGCGCCGACCTGCTGCACGCCCTCGCACTCGACCCCGCCCTCAAGGGCCCCAAGTCCCTGGAGGCGGCCAAGGCACTGGCCGCCTCCGGCGACCCGCGCAGCGCCGACCTGCTGCGCACCCTCGCCCTCGCCGGGAACCCCGCCAGCGTGCAGGCCGCCGAGGCCCTGGCGGAGCTGGGCGACTCCCGCGGTGTCGAGCTGCTGCACGCCCTCGCCCTGGACACCGCCTTCCGTGGCGGCCGGGCGCGGGCGGCCAGGGCGCTGGCCGACCTCGGGGACGCCCGAGGCGTCGAACTGCTGCACGCGCTCGCCCTCGACCCCGGCTACCAGGACGGCCTGGTGGACGAGGCCGAGGCGAAGGCCGAAAGCCGGGACCCGGTCCGCACCATCGCCTTCCTCGCCGTCGCCGCCATGCTCGACACCACCTTCGGCAACCGCGTACAGGCAGCCCGGTGGCTGGTCGAGCTCGGCGACCCGCGCGGCCTTCCGCTGCTGCACACCCTCGCCCTCGACACCGCCGTCAACGGCCGCTACCGCGTCGAAGCCGCCAAAGAACTGGCCGAGTCCGGCGACCCCCGCAGCGCCGACCTGCTGCACGACCTCGCCCTCGACACCACCATGAGCGGCGGTGCCGGCCACAGCCGGGTGACCGCAGCCACACTCCTGGACGCGCTGGAGGACCCGCGGGGCATCGAGGCGCTGTACGCCCTGAGCACCGACCGCGAGCTGGGCGACCCGGTCTGCACGGAGGCGCTCACGGCGCTGGCCGAGCTCGGGGACCCCCGGGGCGTCAAGATGCTCGCCAGGCGCCTCGGAGTCAGCCGGAACTCGCTCTACCAGTCCCTTCCCGACCGGGCCGGGCTCCGGGCCGGCCGCCTCACCCGGCCGGGCGTTCCACCGGCCTCCTGAGGGCGGCCCGCCGGCTCCCACCCCTTCGAACCCGTGCGATCGCACCGAGGAGGACCCATGGCGTTTCTGAGGTTGCTGGGATGGACAGGCTTCCTGATCGGCAACGGGTTCATGCTGTACGGCTGCCAGGCGGACACCATGGCGCAGAGCGACATCTACGGCCTGGGGACGGTCGTGGTGGGCGTGTCGGTCCTGGTCTTCCGGGCGGCGAACTCCATCGAGCGCCGCGACGGCCGCCGCACGGCCGCCGCCCGGGCCCTGGCCGTGGAGGCGGAGGAGCAACGGCGCGCCCGCCTCGCCAAGGAAGCGGCCGAGCGCACGCGGGCCCCTGAGCGGCCCACCCCCGGCGCGGGTGACACCGGGGAGGACGGCCTCCGGGCCTGAACCCGACCGGCAGGTGACGGGCGGCTCAGGACAGCGCCGCCCGCTCCACCCGGTGCCGCTTGATGGTGCGGAAGCGCCGCGCCACCTGGCGGGCCAGGTCGGCCGCGCCGACCAGGCCCGCCTCGTTGCCGAGGGCCGCGTGCACGATCTGGGCCTCCGGGCGGAAGCCGCGTCCGCTGAGGGTGCGCCGGAAGGCCTCCTGGGCCGGGACGATCAGCAGGTCGCCCGCCTCGGAGACACCGCCGCCGACGACGAAGCGCCCGGGGTCCAGGGCGGCCGCCAGGTTGGCGATGCCGACGCCCAGCCAGGTGCCGATGTCATAGAGCAGCTCGACCGCGACCGGGTCCCCGGCCCGGGCCGCCTCGGTGACCAACGGACCGGTCAGTCCGTCCGGCGTGCCGCCCGCACGGGCGAGCAGCGGCTCGACCACCGGGGACTCCTCCGCCACCAGGCTGCGGGCCTCCCGGACGAGTGCGTTGCCGGAGGAGTACTGCTCCCAGCAGCCCCGGTTGCCGCAGGGGCAGCGGTGCCCGCCGGGCACCACCTGCATGTGGCCGAACTCGCCCGCCAGGCCGTACTTGCCCCGGTCCACGTAGCCGTCACGGACCACCGCGCCGCCGATCCCGGTGCCCAGGGTGAGCATCACCATGTGGTCCTCGCCGCGCCCCGCGCCGAACCGCCACTCCGCCCAGGCGGCGGCGTTGGCGTCGTTCTCGACCACCACCGGGAACCGCAGCCGGGCGCTGAGCGCCTCCTGCAGGGGCTCGTTGCGCCAGTTCAGGTGCGGGGAGAAGAGCACCTTGGAGCGCTCGGCGTCCACCCAGCCGGCCGCGCCGATGCCCACCGCGTGCACGTCGTGGCGGTCGGCGAGCTGGAGCACCAGTTCGACGATGATGTCCTCCACCACCTTGGGGCTGCGGCTCTTGTGCGGGGTGTCCGTGCGGAGCTTCTCCAGCACCCTGCCCTCGCCGTCCACCACCCCGGCCACCACCTTGGTGCCGCCGATGTCGATCCCCACCGTGGGCAGCCGCAGCAGGCCGACCGGCAGGGTGCGGCGGCGGCGTTCCGCGCGGGGGCCGATGCCGAGCAGGGTGGGCAGCGTCACCGGCCGGGTGGCGGGCCGGCTGGCGGGGTTCGGGCTGGTCACGGGCTCGGACGCTCCTTCGGGTCGGTACGGGCCCCGCCCGGGTCGGTACGGGCCTCGCCGCCGGCCAGCTCGTGCGAGAGCTCGGCCAGCTCGGAGCCGCCCGCCATCTCGGTGGTGAGCTGTTCGAGGGTGATCTCGGCGCGCGGGTGGCTCCCGGACATCCTCCCTCGTTTGAGCAGGGTGAAGTGGTCTCCTACCAGGTATGCGTGGTGCGGATTGTGGGTGATCAGCACGACACCGAGCCCGGCGGCCCTGGCGGCGGCGACGTACTTGAGCACCACCCCGGACTGCTTGACCCCGAGTGCCGCCGTCGGCTCGTCCAGGACCAGCGCCTTCGCGCCGAAGTGCACCGCCCGGGCGATCGCCACGCACTGGCGCTGCCCGCCGGAGAGCGTCCCGATCGGCCGGTCCACGTCGTCGAGCTCGATGCCCATCCGGGCCAGCGCGTCCCGGGTGACGGCCCGCATCCGGGGGATGTCCAGCCGGAACCGGCCCAGCTCCGCGCCGAGGAAGAAGTTCCGCCACACCGGCATCAGCGGTACCACCGCGAGGTCCTGGTGGACGGTCGCGATCCCCAGGTCCAGCGCCTGCCGGGGCGAGGTGAGCCGGACTTCCCCGCCGCCGATCGTGTAGCGGCCCTCGTCGTGCTGGTGCAGCCCCGCGATGATCTTGATCAGGGTGGACTTCCCCGCGCCGTTGTCCCCCAGCACACAGCTGATGCCGCCGGCCCGCACCGCCAGCGAGACGTCGGCGAGCGCCCGCACCGAGCCGTAGGACTTCCCGACCCCGGTCAGCTCCAGCAGCGTCCTGGCCTCCGACGGCTCCGGCCGCTCCTCGCGCTCCGGCGGCGTCATCGGGCCGGCCCCCGCTCCGCCCGCCGCTTGACCCAGGAGTTCAGCAGCGCGGCGAGCAGCAGCATCGCCCCCAGGAAGAACTTGAACCAGTCCGGGTCCCACTGCGCGTACACGATGCCCTTGCTGGTCATCCCGAAGATCAGCGCCCCGAGCGCCGACCCGGCCACCGAGCCGTACCCGCCGGTGATCAGGCAGCCGCCGATCACCGCCGCCACGATGTAGATCAACTCGTTGCCGACCCCCTCGCCGGACTGCACGGTGTCGAAGGAGAACAGCAGGTGCTGGCCGAGCACCCAGGCGCAGAAGCCGACGCCCAGGTAGAGGCAGGTCTTGGTCCGGGCGACGGGCACCCCCACCGCCCGGGCGGCGGCCGGGTCGCCGCCGACCGCGAAGATCCAGTTGCCGAACCGGGTCCGCAGCAGCACCCAGCTGCCCAGCCCGACCAGCCCGAGCCACCACCAGACCGTCGCCTTCACGGTCAGCCCGCCCACCGTGAACTCCGAGGCGAACAGCCAGTGGCAGGAGGCGAAGCCCTGCATGTCGCCGATCGGCTTGGTGCTCACCGTGCCGGACACCAGCTTGGTGACGCCCAGGTTGGCGCCGGTCAGCATCAGGAAGGTCCCGAGCGTGACGATGAAACTGGGCAGCCGGGTGCGGCCGAGCACCCAGCCGTTGAACCCGCCGATCGCCAGCGCCACCGCCAGCGAGACCAGCACCCCGACCCAGGTCACGGCGGTGAGCCGGTACGAGACCATCGAGGAGGTCAGCGCGGCGGTGGTCACCAGCACCCCGGCCGACAGGTCGAACTCGCCGCCGATCATCAGCAGCGCGACCGGCACCGCCATGATCCCGATGGTCGACGCGGCGTAGAGGACCGTCCCGATCGAGGAGGCCCGCAGGAAGCTGCTCGCGGCGACGCAGAAGAACAGGAAGACGGCCACCGCCGCCAGCACCGCCCCCAGCTCGGGCCTGGGCGGGCGCCTTCGCACCGGACGGCCGTCCGTCACCAGCTCGGCCGACGAGGCCGGCGGGCCGGGCGGGCCCGGCGCGGCGGGCGCCGCGGGCGCGTTCACCGGGTGCCCCGGGCGACGTACGTGGCGAGCGCCGCCGCATCGTCCTTGGTGAGCACCTGCGGGCCGGTCAGCACGGGCTTGCCGCCGCCGAGCACGTCCAGGTTGGAGCGGTACAGCCAGAGCAGGTCGACGCCCTCGTACCCCTGGAGGTAGGGCTGCTGGTCCACGGCGAAGCCGACCGTACCGGCCTGCAGACCGGTGACCACCTGGGTGCCCAGGTCGAAGGTGTCCAGTTCGACGGGCCGGCGGGCGTCCCGGATCGCCTGCAGACCGGTCGCGGCGAGCGGCGCGCTGAGGGTCAGGACGGTGTCGAGCGCCGGGTCGGCCTGGAGCTTGGCAGCGATCGACGCCCGGGCGTCGGGCAGGTTGACCCCGTCCACGTACAGCGTCTGCAGCGGGCCGCCGAAGGCGCTCCTCGCCCCGGCGCAGCGCTGCTCCTGGCCGACGTTGCCCTGCTCGTGGATGACGCAGAGCACGTTCCGGCGGCCCCGGCCGCTCAGCGTGGTGCCCGCCGCCTGGCCGGCCGTGGTCTCGTCCTGGCCGATGTGGGTCAGCGCGCCGAACCCCGCCGAGAACTCCGCGCCGGAGTTGATGCTGATCAGCGGGATGCCCGCCGCCCTGGCCTTGGCCAGCACCGGCCCCAGCGCGTCGCCCTTGGCCAGCGAGACCAGCAGGCCGTCGACCCGCTGGTCGATCGCGGCCTGGACCAGCTGGACCTGGTTCTGGGTCTGCGCGTCGTTGGAGTACAGGAAGGTGATGTTGTCCTTGGCGGCGGCCTGCTCGGCGCCCTTGCGGACGGTGTCCCAGAAGGCGTCGCCCGCACCCGCGTGGGTCACCATGGCGATCTTCCAGCGCGGGGTGTCCACCGCGCCGCCCGCACCCGCGCCCGCCGCGGCCCGGTTGCGGGCCTGCTCGGCGCGGAGCCCGCCCGTGCTGCTGCACCCCGCCGCGAGCAGCAGCGCGGCCAGCAGGACGGCCGGGAGGACGGCGATCCGCACCGGCCGTGGAGGTGCGGTACGTCTCATGTCCTCGACCCGCCGTCCTGGTCCGCCCGCTCGGTGGTACCAGTGTCGGACGCCCGGGGCCGGGGCGCCGCCGCGCACCGCCGGGCGGGTGAGCGCGGCCTGACGGCGCGACAGGCGATCCGGAATCACAGGGTCCGTTCACCGGCTCCGCGAGAGGACCCTGGGGGCCTTCGACGGACACCCCCGGGCGGATGGCAGACTGGACCCGGCCGTACAGCCGATTCTCACGAAACGTGATGTTCCTCTCAGCTTCCCCTCAGCGTGGAGAGCAACTGATCTGCCGTTCGAATCTGTCTGACCCTATTGAAACGCGTACCGGGCAAGCGGGGCCCGGACAGCTGGCAACCCGGATACGAGAACTTGATGCAACTGACAGGCACCCCCTTCCTCATCTGCACGGTGATCCTCGTGCCCGTCTCCATCGCGGTGGCACTGCTGCTGTGGGGGCGGGTCCGCGGACCGAAGCCGCTGCAGTTCCTGGCCAGGCTCGTCATGATTCTCTTCGCCCAGATCACCGCCGTGCTGATGGTCTTCGTGATGGTCAACAACGCCAACCTGATCTACGGGAGCTGGGACGACCTGCTCGGCACCGGCAACCACATCCGGTCGGTGCCCGTGGTCGCGGCGGACAACGGCACCCCGGGCAAGGGCAGCAGCGACGCCAACAGCCGGCCCAAGGTCCTCCAGTCCTTCACCGGCGTGGACGACCCCAAGGTGCCCAAGGACGTCCAGCGGACCGAGCTGAACGGCCGGCTCTCCGGCGTCGACGGCGAGGTGCTGGTCTGGCTGCCGCCGCAGTACAACGACCCGGCGTACAAGGACAAGACCTTCCCGGTGGTCGAGCTGCTCCCGGGCTGGCCCGGCTCCTCCAGCACCTGGTACGGCACCCTGAAGGTGTCCGAGAAGCTGAAGCCGCTGATGCAGGCCGGCACGGTCTCGCCGTTCATCCTGATCTCGCCGCGCACCCAGCTGCTCGGCAACACCGTGGACACCGGCTGCGCCGACGTCCCGGGCAAGGTCAACGCGGACACCTGGCTCTCCCGTGACGTGCCGCAGATGGTGCTCGACAACTTCCGGGCGGACCCGGGCGCCGACCGCTGGGCCGTCGCGGGCTACTCGGCCGGCGGCCACTGCGCGGAGAAGCTCGCCGTGGAGCACCCGAACCGCTACCGCGCGGGCGTCAGCCTCTCCGGCTACAACGACCCCGCCGCCGAGTCCGCCTCGCTGACCGCGAAGGACCCCCACCTGCGGGAGATCTCCAACCCCCTCAACATCCTGAAGGCCGCCCAGACCCCGCCGACCACCGCCCTCTACCTGAGCGGCAACAAGGGCGACGGCTACGAGGGCGCGATGGCCGTCAAGGCGGCCGCCAAGGCCCCCACCACCGTCACCGTCCAGGAGACCACCGGCGCCCACAGCAGCGACACCTGGGCCCCGATGATCCCCGACGTCTTCAAGTGGCTGACGGGCGTCATCCCGGCCCAGCACTGACGGCCCTCCGGCCACACCCACCGCGCCCGCCCGGTCCCGACCGGGCGGGCGCGGTGCTGTCCGGGGGTCCGGGGTAGGGGTTCGGGGTGCCGCGTCCCGTTCGGGGCGGCCGTTGCGAGGCCGTCAGCGCCGTGTCGCGGCCGGGGCCGCCTTCCGGGTCGTGGTCGCCTTCGGGGTCGGGGCCGGGGTGGGGGTGGGGGTGGGGGTCGCCATCGGGGCCTGCGCCGGATCGGGCGCCGGGGCCGGGGCGGCCGCCGCCTGCGCCGGGGCGGGTGCCGGGGCCGGGGTGCTGCGGAGCCAGACCTCGAAGTGGCCGGTGCCCGCCGAGGTGCGGTACGGGAGGGCGCTGGAGAGGCGGTACTTGCCGCCGGTGCGCATCTCGTCGCGGACGGCGCGGGGCACGTCGCCCATGCCGTCGGCGACGTCGAGGACGACGCCGTCGAACCAGCCGTCCTGGATGGCGGCCCGGTAGCCGGCCACGCCGGAGAGGTGCTGGCCCTTGCGGCCGGTGTAGTCGATGTAGAAGACCGAGGTCCAGTACTGGTACTCGGTGCGGTGCAGGTCGGTGAGGTAGTAGACCGGGCCCTCGTGCGGTTCGCCGAGCCAGCGCTGGCCGGGCTGGACCTTGTTCGAGAGGTCCTGGATCAGGTACGTGGTGTCCGGCCAGATGCCGAAGTTCTTCGCCGACTGGGACATGCCCATGGTCAGCGCGATCACGCTGATCGCGATGGCCAGCTGCGGGAACTTGAAGTGCGCGCCCATCATCCGGGCCATCCCGACCCCGGCCATCGGGGCGGCGAAGAGCAGGCCGAAGCCGACGTGCTTGTGCAGCGAGGTGCTGGTCGACAGGTGGATCTGGTAGAGCGGGGCGAGCAGCGCCGTGGCGCTGAGCAGCACGCCGAGCGCGAGCCGCCAGCGCGCGCCGGGCACGGCCTGCCGCCAGCCGGGCATCTCGCTGAGCCGGGCCCGGCGGGCGTAGAGCACGGTGCCGACGCAGGCGACCGCGAAGAGCAGCCCGCCCCAGCGCGTGCTGTCCTCGATCATCGCCAGCGTCGGGGTGTCGCCGTGGGCGCGGGCGGTGGTGGTGCCGCTGATCGCCGTCATGTAGCCGGAGGCGTACAGGCCCGCGCCGAGCAGGCCGCCCGTCCCGAGGGTGAACAGCGCCGTGCGCAGCAGCGCCCGGAGCACGCCGTGCCGCTGGTACGCGACCAGCAGGAGCAGCAGCGCGATGGTCGGCAGGTAGAGCGCGGCGGCGTACTTGACGCCGACCGCCAGCGCCGCCACCGGGGCGGCGAGCAGCGGCAGGGCCCAGTGGCCGTGGCCGACCCGGACCACGATCCAGGTGGCCGCGGCCAGCAGCAGCACGGCCAGGGCGTCGTACGTCGCCAGGTTGCCGAGGAACAGCGTGGACTGGGCGAACGCGAAGAGGACGGCCGCGCAGAGCCCGGCCCGCTCGTTGAAGAGCCGGCGGGTGAAGGAGTAGAGCAGGCCGTTGGCCACGAGCATGAAGAGCAGGCTCATCGCGCGGACGCCGGTCAGGCCCCAGAGCGAGTCCACTGCGGCCGCCAGGACGGGGTAGAGCGTGGGCGCGCCGGAGAAGTACCCGGCGAAGCCGCCGTAGTCGGGGGCGCCGTGGAAGAGCTGGGCGATCTCGGCGTGCCCGGCGTACAGATAGAGCGCCTCGTCCTCGAAGGCGGAGTTGCGCAGCCGCAGGGTCAGCACCGACTGGACGATCAGCAGCGCGAGCAGCACTCCCCGGCTGATCCAGGTGCGGCGCCGGCTGGCCCGGGCCGACCAGGCGACGTCCGCGACGGGCGGCAGCGTCCAGCCGGGCCGGACGGGCTCGGCGAAGGCGTAGCCGGGGTCGGGCTCCGCCACGGGCTCGGGCAGCGCCCGCAGCTGCATGGTCTGCTCGTTCTCGTACTCCGCCGGCGGCTCCACCACGTCCCGGACCGCAGCCCGGACCGCAGCCCGGACCGGCGACGGGGCCGGGTCCGGGTCCGGCTCGGCGGCCGTGGGCTCGGCGGACTCGGCGGGGTCGGCGGCCTGCTGCTTCTGCTTGGGCACGAACCAGGAGCCCGGGGCGGGCTCGGTCGTCGGGGGACGGCTGTCCATCAGGGGTGCTCCACGTCGAAACCGATACGCGGGTCGGCGGCCGCGCTGCGGAAGGCGGCAAGGGCGTCGGGGCCGCTGTCGACCCGCCAGTCCGTCTCCTTGCGCAGGTTGAACCAGACGAACCCGAGCACGGCGGGGTCGGCGAGCACGCCCGCGAACAGGTCCGCGATGTCGGCGGGCTTGCGCGGGGTCGGCTCGGAGGCGGTCTCGGCCAGCACCACGGGCTTGGTGCTGAACGCCCGGATCTCCTTGAGGGTCGGCCCGAAGAGCGTGCCGAAGGTGTGCGGCCCGGTCTTGGCGTAGTAGCCGATCACGCCGAGCCAGTCGACGTAGCCGTCGCCCGGGTAGTACGGCTTCAGCCGGACCGTCGGCACCGGGTTGATCACGTTGGGGCTCCACACCCAGATGACGTTGGAGCAGCCGACGTCCTGGAAGCGGTCGTGGATGCGCCGCCAGGCCGTGACGAAGTCGGCGGCGTTGCTGTCCTTGGTGCCCCAGGGGTACCAGCCGCCGTTCATCTCGTGCCCGAAGCTGATCGCCACCGGCACGTTCAGGTCGCGGATCGCGAGCGCGGTGCGGCGGATGTAGTCGTCCTCGCCGCCCGCGCCGATCTCGGCCAGGGTCTTCTTGAACGGCTCCCAGGCGATGTAGGGGAGCATCCCGTGCTGCCAGACGGCCTGGGTCTGGTCGGTCTGGAACTCGTCTCCCCAGCCGAGGTAGTAGACCAGCAGGTTGGGCGCCTTGCCGACGGTGGTTCTGAAGGCGTCGACGGGGGCCAGCGACTGCGGCACGCCGTCGAAGGTCGCACCCAGGAACTTCTTCTTGGGCATCAGCATCGAGGTGATGTCGTACGGGACGCGCGGAGCGGCGGGCGAGGCCGAGGCAGCGCCGCCCGGCGCGGCGGCGCCGGCCGGGGCCGCGCCGTTGCCCCCGGCGCCGATCGGCGCGGTGGCGCTGGGCGCACAGGCGGCCGTGGTGCTGCCGAAGGCGAGGGCGCCGAGCGCACCCAGCAGGGCGGAACGCCGACTGATCTGCGGTCGGCTCACGCGCCCGCCTCCTCTGTCTCGACTGTCTCGACGGAACGGACGCCGGTGGGACGGACCCCGGCGGATGGGGCGCCGGCGGAAGTCGCACCGGCGGACGGGGTCTCGGTGTGGAAGGCCCAGGCGGCACGCGCCTCCGCGGCACGGGCCTCGGCAGCGCGGGCCTCGCCCTGGACGGCCCCGGCCGGATGCACCTGGCTGCGCTGGACGGCGATCCGCTGCTCCTCGTGCCGCTGCTCCTCGTGCCGGGGGTCGGCGAGGTAGGGGCTGCCGAGGTACGGGCCCGCGACGTGCCGGCTCACCGAGTGAGCGGTCTCGACGTAGACGCTCGCGTCGGCCGGGTCCACCTCGGGGAGGCTGTCGGTACGCGGCTGGACCAGGACCCGGCCGACGGTGACGGCGTAGAAGACGCCGGAGCCGAGCATCAGGGCGAAGTTCTCCGGGACCATGGTGGACATCCGCCACACCGCCGCCGCGATCCAGAGCACGGCGGTCGGCAGGCTCCAGGCCCACATGCCGATCCAGAACCGGCGGGTCTTGTTGTTCTTCGCGTTGGACGAGCCGGACGGCTGCCAGCCCATCGGACGGCGGCGCAGCAGGTCCCAGATGGCGAAGGTGTGCGCCCAGCCGTACATCACCCGGGTCGCCCAGGCCTCCAGGCGGTACGGGTTGCGGTGCCAGAGCGGGTAGACCACGGTCAGGTAGAGCACGCTGGGCAGCACGTACCACATGTTGGTGGCCTGGAGCTGCTCCGGGAAGAAGAGCAGCAGGGCGAGCGCGATCAGCGGGCCGGTGAAGGTGAGCAGCGCCGTCTCGATGTAGTAGACGAAGCCGGACATGTAGCAGAGCCGGCTGACGAACCGCATCGGGACCCGCCAGAAGTCCTTCATGCTGCCGAGCATGCTCATCGAGGCCATGCACCAGCGGTACTGCTGGTTGTAGTAGGCGCCGATGGAGTCCGGGCAGACGCCGGTGGACAGCGCGAGCGGGACGTATCGCAGGTCCCAGCCGCGGGCCCGCAGGTCGAAGCCGGTGTGCATGTCCTCGGAGTGCTCGATCAGGCTGGTGCCGCCGATCTCGGCCAGCGCGGTGCGCCGGTAGACCGCGCAGGAGCCGACGCAGATCGAGCCGTCGCTGCGCTGCCGGGAGACCTGGACGGAGCGGTAGAACAGCTCCTGGACGGCGCCGGCGCCGCGCTCGATCCAGTTCTGCTGGTCGAGCACCCGGAAGTACTGGGGCGACTGGACGATGGCCGCGCGCGGGTCGTCGTCGAGGTAGGGCAGCAGCTCGTCCAGCAGATCGTGGCGGGGGGCGAAGTCGGCGTCCAGGATGAGGACGACGTCGCCGTCGGAGTTCTCGAAGCCGTGCCGCAGGTTGCCGGCCTTCTTGAACCAGCCCCGGTTCGGGCGGACGAGGTAGCGGAAGCCGAAGTCGGCTGCCATCGCGGCCAGTTCGGGGCTGTCCGAGTCGTCCAGGACGATCGCGGTGAGCGGGCCCTGGTAGGCGTCGGCCAGCAGCTGCACGTACGTCCAGGTGTTGTGCAGCACCTCGACGGGCTCGCCGCAGACCGGCAGGAAGACGTCCACCGACGGGTACTGCTCGGGCTGCCAGGCGCGGACGAGTTTGCGGTGCCGCTTGAGGTCGAAGCTGGGGGTGAAGGCCTCCAGCCGGAGGCCGATCAGGAAGCCGACCACGGAGAGCAGCAGCACCGGTGAGAAGACCCAGATCCACAGGCTGTGCCGCGCGGTGTCGATCTGGCTGTAGAAGACGGAGCCGAAGCCGAGCAGCGAGGAGAGGGTCAGGACACCGCTGTAGCGCTTGACGTACGAGTACTTCTCCTGGTCGTCCGGCGGCGCCGGGAGCAGCCCGCTGCGGCGGGGCGCTGCCATCGGCTTGCGAGGCGCTCGGCGGCGCCCCCCGGAATTCGCCGCGGGACGTTGCGGCGGCACTTGGTGCAGCGTGTTCACAGGGCTGGGCTCCGCCGGGTACCGGACGCTTCAGGCGCAGGAATGCCTGACATTGGTCTAATCCGATTAACCTAGCGAAACCCACCCGCCACCGAAACCTCGCGGCGCTAACGACTGGGCAACAGTCGTGTAGGAACAGTCGCGAGACGGTGCCTTGAACGGCCCGACTGTCAGGGAATTCCCAGGTCAGGGCAGTTCACTGTCAGGCCAGTTCAAGGGCGAGGTAGAAATCGACCCGGTCCTCCAGCCGGGAGAGGTCACGTCCGGTCAGCTCCTCGATCCGGCCGATCCGGTACCGCAAGGTGTTGACGTGGACATGCAGTTGGGCGGCACAGCGCGTCCAGGAGCCGTCCGAGCGCAGGAACGCCTCCAGGGTGCGGACCAGGTCGGCCTGGTGCTCGATGTCGTACCCGATGACCCGGTCCAGCAGCCGGCTGCGGAAGGCCCGGCGGACCTCGTCCGGGACGGCGGCCAGCAGCAGGACGTGCGAGGCCAGCTCCTCCGGGCCCGCGACGCACACCCGGCCGACCCGGGCGGCGGCGATCCGGCGGGCATGCCGGGCCTCCTCCAGGGCGCCGCGCAGTCCGCCGGCCTCCAGGGCGGGGGCGGAGACGCCCAGCGTGATCCGGCCCTCGGAGCCGAGGCCGGCCTCCAGCGGGGCGAGCAGCTCGCGCAGCGCGTCGGCGGGGACGGCGGTGTCCGGTGCGGGCAGCACCACCACCGCGCCGGTACCGCTGCCGGCCACCAGCGCGCGGTCGGCGCTGTCGGTGAGGGCTTCCTCCAGGATCATCCGCACCGCGCCGTCGGGCAGGCCGGTGCCCTCGGCGCTGAGCACCAGCCAGCTGCCCTCCGTGACCATCGGCTTCGGCTCGGCGCCCTCGTAGCGGGCGGCCATCGCGGAGGAGGCGTACAGCGCGCGGCTGATCTCCGCCGGATCGGCGTCCCGCTGAAGCAGCGTCAGGACCTCCTCGGCGATCCGGCGGCGCAGCCGGCGGCCCTCGTCCCGGCGGAGCCGCTCGGCGGCGACCAGGCGGGCCAGGTTCTCGGCGAGCTGCTGGCGCTTGCCCGTCCACTCCGTGACGTCCCCGGCGACGGCGAGCATCCAGTCGGCGAGCGAGGCCTCGGCCTCGGTCGAGGCGGGCGCGGGCAGCAGCGAGTACGAGCCGGAGGCCAGCCGGGCCCGGTGCGGCGGGCGGCGGCGCTGGCGCTGCGCGGCGAGGTGGGCCCGGACGAGTTGGTCGCGGTCCTCGGCGGAGAGCCGGTCGGCGGGGCCGGCGATCACCCGGCCGGTGGAGGCGAGCACCCAGCAGTCCAGGTCCAGGTCGCCGCCGAGCAGGTCCAGCACCGCGTCCAGGCCGCCGCCGCCGGCCGCCGAGACCAGCAGCCGGTGCCGGTCGACCAGCGCGGCCAGGTCGGCGGCCCGGTCGGCGGAGACCTGGCGGCCGATGAACTCGACCACCGTGCCGAAGGCGATGTCGTCGGGGACGGCGAGCAGCGGCAGCCGGTGGCGGCGGCAGGCGTCGACCAGGTCCTCGGGCACCGGGCCGACCTCGGCCTCGCCGGCCGCCAGCGCGACGGCCCCGCCCGCCACCAGGGTCCGGACGAACCGCTCGGAGTCGGCGGGGCCGGTCCGCCACAGCATGCCGGTGAGCACCAGCTCACCGCCGTGCAGGTAGCGGCCGGGTTCCTGCAGGTCCGTGGTCATGACACCGCTGACCTGCCGGTCGAGCTCGTCCTCGGCGGCGAGCAGCCGAAGCTGCGGGGCACCGGGGGCGAGCAGGTCACGGACACGCATCCGCAGACTCCTTTGTCTGGTGGGGGTTCGGGTGAGCTGGGGGGCTCACAGTGTGCCCGAGGAAAGGCACTCGGTGTTACGTCTCAACACGCTCCCGGGTCACGGGGTCATCGCTCGGGAATCACGGCCGGATTACGGTCGTAGGTAGCAGTTCACGAACCGCTGTACAGGGCAATTGTCCGCCTTAGAGGAACGTACAGGATGCCGGGCGGGAGCGAGGTGAGGGCTTCATGCCATCGGTGACTGCCAGTGGGCGGGGTCACAGCGGTTCACTGGCCACACGCCGCCGGACACACCCCGGTGACCAGGACTCAACGCCAGGGCAACGAACGGGCGAGAAAGTCCGAGACACCGAGGGTTTGGACTCTCTCACCCCGGCCCCGCGGGGCCGGCCCCGCAGAGGTCCGGGCGACACACGACGACTTGAGGAGACACCCGCATGGAGTTCCTTCGGCCCGCTACCTGGGACGAGGCACTCGCGGCGAAGGCTGAGTACCCGGCCGCGCTGCCCATCTCGGGCGGTACGGACGTCATGGTCGAGATGAACTTCGACGTGCACAGGCCATCCGCGATTCTCGACCTGAACCGCATCACTGAGCTGTCCGAGTGGCAGATCGCCGACGGTGTGGTGCAGCTCGGTGCCTCGGTGCCGTACACCCGGATCATCAACGAGCTGTCCGGACCGCTGCCCGGCCTGGCGCTGGCGGCCCACACGGTCGGCTCGCCGCAGATCCGCAACCGTGGCGGCGTGGGCGGCAACCTCGGCGGGGCCTCCCCCGCCGGTGACGCGCACCCCGCGCTGCTGGCGGCCGGCCGTGACGTCTTCGTCGAGGTCGCCTCCCAGGCCCGTGGTACCCGGCTGATCGCCATCGACGACTTCTACGTCGGCGTGAAGCGGAACTCGATGGAGAAGGACGAGCTGATCCGGCGCGTCCACATCCCCGTCGCCGACGGCCCGCAGCAGTTCTCGAAGATCGGCACCCGCAACGCGATGGTCATCGCGGTCTGCGCCTTCGGCTTCGCGCTGCACCCCAAGAACGGCACCGTCGGCACCGGCATCGGCTCCGCCGCGCCCACGCCGCGCCGCGCCGTCGAGGCGGAGGAGTACCTCGCGGGCGTGCTCGCCGAGCGCGGCCTGTGGCAGTCGGGCGACCTGCTGGGCACCGAGGTGATCCAGAAGTTCGGCGAGCTGGTGAAGGCCGCCGCCTCCCCGATCGACGACGTCCGCGGCACCGCCGAGTACCGGCGGCACTCGCTGGCCGTGATGGCCCGCCGCACGCTCACCTGGACGTGGAACGACTACAGCAAGCAGATCAGGAGCGCGGCATGAGGGTCACTTTCACCGCCAACGGCAAGCCCGTGGAGGCGGACGACGTCTGGGAGGGCGAGAGCCTCCTCTACGTGCTGCGCGAGCGCGTCGGCCTGCCGGGCTCCAAGAACGCCTGCGAGCAGGGCGAGTGCGGCTCCTGCACGGTCTACCTGGACGGCACCCCGGTCTGTTCCTGTCTGGTCGCGGCCGGCCAGGTGCAGGACCGCGAGGTCCGCACCGTCGAGGGCCTGGACGAGAACGGCGAGCTCGGCCTCGTCCAGCAGGCGTTCATCGACGCCGGCGCCGTCCAGTGCGGCTTCTGCACCCCCGGCCTGCTGGTGCAGACCGACGCCCTGCTGGAGCAGGACGCCCAGCCCAGCGACACGGACATCCGTGAGGCGCTGTCGGGCAACCTGTGCCGCTGCACGGGCTACGAGAAGATCATGGACGCGGTGCGGCTCGCTTCCGCCCGCAAGTGCCAGAAGGCAGGTGCCTCCGAATGAGCACGCGCACCATCCAGGGTCAGAAGAACCTGCAGGACATCCGCACCGGCAGCCCGGACGGCATCGGCGGCTCGCCGCTGCGCCCGGACGGCACGCTGAAGGTCAAGGGCGAGTTCGCGTACTCCTCCGACCTGTGGCACGAGGACATGCTCTGGGGCATGGCGCTGCGCTCGCCGCACCCGCGCGCCAACATCCTCTCCGTCGACATCTCCGAGGCGCTCAAGCTGCCCGGCGTGTACGCGGTGCTGACGCACGAGGACATCCCGGGCACGAAGTTCTACGGCCTGGAGATCCAGGACCAGCCGGCCCTGGCCATCGACAAGGTCCGCTACCACGGTGAGGCGATCGCGATCGTCGCGGCCGACCACCCCGAGACGGCCCGCCGCGCGGTGAAGAAGATCAAGGTCGAGTACGAGGTACTGAACCCGATCGTCACCGAGGAGCAGTGCCTCGACCCCGAGACGTACGGCTACGTCCACGAGCCGCACGAGTTCAAGTCGCACGGCCACGGCAACATCTGCCACAGCCAGAAGCTGGTGCACGGCGGCGGCGTGACCGACGAGATCCGCGCCCTCGCGGACGTGGTGGTCAAGGGCCACTACGAGGTCGGCATGCAGGACCAGGCCTTCCTCGGCCCGGAGTCCGGTCTCGCCGTGCCCGCCGAGGACGGCGGCATGGACCTCTACGTCGCCACCCAGTGGCTGCACGTGGACCGCCAGCAGGTCGCCCCCGTGCTCGGCATCCCGGAGGAGAAGCTCCGGCTGACCCTCGCCGGTGTCGGCGGCGCCTTCGGCGGCCGCGAGGACCTGTCGATGCAGATCCACGCCTGCCTGCTCGCCCAGCGCACCGGCAAGCCCGTCAAGATCGTCTACGCCCGCGACGAATCCTTCTTCGGCCACGTGCACCGCCACCCGGCCAAGATGTACTACGAGCACGGCGCCACCCGCGACGGCAAGCTGGTCTACGCCGACGCCCGCCTGGTGCTGGACGGCGGCGCGTACGCCTCCGCCTCCCCCGCCGTGGTCGGCAACGCCGCCTCGCTGGGCCACGGCCCGTACAACATCCCGAACGTGCGGATGGAGGCCATCGCCCTCTACAGCAACAACCCGTCCTGCGGCGCGATGCGCGGCTTCGGCGCGGTGCAGGCCTGCTTCGGGTACGAGACCCAGATGGACCGGCTGGCCGCCGAGCTGGGGATGGACCCGGTCGAGCTGCGCCAGCTGAACGCCATGTCGGAGGGCGACCCGATGCCCACCGGCCAGGTCATCGACTCGCCGGCGCCCGTCGCCCGGCTGCTGCAGATCGTCAAGGACCGGCCGCTCCCGCCGCCGCTGGACCTGGACAACCTCGACGTCCGTACGCTGCCCGGCGCGCTGTCCAACACCTCGCACGGCGAGGGCATCGTGCGCGGCGTCGGCTACTCGGTCGGCATCAAGAACGTCGGCTTCTCCGAGGGCTTCGACGACTACTCCACCGCCCGGGTCCGCCTGGAGGTCATCGGCGGCGAGCCGGTCGCCATGGTGCACACCGCGATGGCCGAGGTCGGCCAGGGCGGCATCACCGTGCACGCCCAGATCGCCCGCACCGAGCTCGGCGTCGAGCAGGTCACCATCCACCCGGCCAACACCGAGGTCGGCTCGGCCGGCTCCACCTCCGCCTCGCGTCAGACGTACATGACGGGCGGCGCGGTGAAGTACGCCGCCGAGGCGGTCAAGGCGGCGCTGATCGAGAAGGGCCGCCGTCGCTACGGCTGGACCCAGACCGACATCATCCTGCTCGGCGGCAAGGTGATCTCCGAGGCCGGTGGCCCGCTGGTCTCCATCGTCGACCTGCTGGGCGACGAGGCGATCGACCTCACCCGCGAGCACCACCACCGCCCGACCGTCCCCTTCGACAAGGAGACCGGGCAGGGCTTCGGCCACGTCCAGTACACCTTCTGCGCCAACCGCGCGGTGGTCGACGTGGACGTCGAGCTGGGCCTGGTCAAGGTGGTCGAGCTGACGGCCGCGCAGGACGTCGGCAAGGCGCTCAACCCGCTCTCGGTGGTCGGCCAGATCCAGGGCGGCTGCACCCAGGCGCTCGGCCTGGCCGTGATGGAGGAGATCATCGTCAAGGACGGGAAGGTGCGCAACGCGTCCTTCACCGACTACCTGATCCCCACCATCCTGGACACCCCGCCGATCCCGGTGGACATCCTGGAGCTGCCCGACCCGAACGCCCCGTACGGGCTGCGCGGCGTCGGCGAGGCCCCCACGGTGTCCGCCACCCCCTCGATCGTCGCGGCCATCCGCCAGGCGACCGGGATCGCGCTCAACCGCATCCCCGTCCGGCCGGAGCACCTCACCGGGACGCTCTAGCCACCCGCCAGACCTCCCCGGGGCGGCGACCGTCTTCCCCGCCGCCCCGGGGCAGCACCAAGAGAAAACAGCCAGTGAAACAAGTGCACCAGGCCCGCTGCCTCTCCCACGCCGGGGCTCTGCAGCGGTGCGCACCACCCTCCCCCGGCCTTCGGCCGGGGGTGCCCCCAGCACCGCGGCACCACTGAGTGCACCACGTGAGTCGATTTCGTCCCCCTGTGCCCACTCCTACGTAGGCAAATCAGGTCGGCTCGCCCACCCCAACCCCCTTTGAACCTTGGGAGTGGACATGACCCGGACTTCTACGGAGACCGGCACCACTGAAGACGACAGACCCGCTGCCGAAGGCGCCCCCACGCCGCCGGTGGCCGTACAGCCGAAGAACGCGCTGGACGCCTACTTCAAGATCTCTGCACGTGGTTCCACGTTCGGCAACGAGCTGCGTGGCGGCGTCACGACCTTCATGGCCATGGCGTACATCATCCTGCTCAACCCGATCATCCTGAACGGCGCGGACGTCACCGGTGCCAAGCTCGGCCACGGCGAGCTGACCACCGCGACCGCCCTCGCCGCCGCCGTCACCACCATCCTGCTCGGCGTCGTCGGCAACGTGCCGCTGGCCGCCGCCGCGGGGCTCGGGGTGTCCGGCGCGGTCTCCGCGATCGTCGTCCCGCACACCACCTGGCCCCAGGCCATGGGCCTCTGTGTGATCTACGGGCTGCTGATCGTGCTGCTGGTGGTCTCCGGACTCCGCGAGAAGATCATGAACGGCATACCCCTGCCGATCAAGCACGCGATCACCATCGGCATCGGCCTCTTCATCGCGATGATCGGCCTGGTCAAGGCCGGCTTCGTGCACCACGGCCCGGACCCCTTCGGCCCGCCCGTGACGATGGGCCCCGACGGCAACCTGGCCGGCTGGCCCGTGCTGATCTTCTGCCTGACGCTGCTCGCGATCTTCGTCCTGCTGGCCCGCAACGTCCGGGGCGCGATCCTGCTCGGCATCACCGGCGGCACGGTCGTCGCGTTCATCGTCCAGGCCGTGGGCAACCTGCCCGCGCACACCTGGAGCAGCTCCGTCCCGAAGTGGCCGGGCAGCCCCGTCGCCGCCCCCGACTTCGGCCTCTTCGGGCACGTCGACATCCTCGGCGCCTTCGGCGGCAAGGGCATGGGCGCGATCAGCGCCTCGGTCGCGGTCTTCACCCTGGTGCTGGCCGGCTTCTTCGACGCGATGGCCACCATCATCGGCGTCGGCACCGAGGCGGGTCTCGCCGACAAGCAGGGCCGGATGCCCGGTCTGAGCAAGGCGCTGCTGGTCGACGGAGCGGGCGGCGCGATCGGCGGCCTGGCCGGTGCGTCCGGCCAGACGGTCTTCGTCGAGTCCGCCACCGGTGTCGGCGACGGCGCCCGGACGGGCCTCGCCTCGGTGGTCACGGGCAGCATCTTCACCCTGATGCTGTTCTTCTCCCCGATCGCCGGACTCGTCCCGGTCGAGGTCGCCTCCGCCGCCCTGGTCGTGATCGGCTCGATGATGATGGCCCAGGCCCGGCACATCGACTGGTCGGACCGCGAGGTCGCCATCCCGGCCTTCCTCACCTGCGTCCTGATGCCGTTCACCTACAGCATCACCGCCGGTGTCGCGGCCGGTGTCCTCTCCTACACCGTCATCAAGGCGGGCACCGGCAAGTGGCGCGAGCCCGGCCCGCTGATGTGGATCCTGAGTGCGGTCTTCGTGATCTACTTCGCGCTCACCCCGGTGAAGGAACTGCTCGGCGTCCACTAGCACCACCCGCCGTGGTGCGGGAGCCCCGGCTCCCGCACCACGGCGGACCCACCAGCACTCCGTACCCCGTAAGGAGCCCCCGACATGCAGGACATCGCCGAACAGCTACAGAGCTGGCACGCGGCCGGGCGCTCCTTCGCGGTCGCCACGGTCGTCGGCGTCTCCGGCAGCGCACCGCGCGACCCGGGGGCCGCCCTGGCCGTCGACGCCTCCGGTGAGGCGATCGGTTCGGTCTCCGGCGGGTGTGTCGAGGGCGCGGTGTACGAGCTCTGCCAGGAGGCCATCGCCTCCGGCGAGCCGGTGCTGGAACGCTTCGGCTACAGCGACGAGGACGCCTTCGCGGTGGGTCTGACCTGCGGCGGCATCCTCGACGTCTTCGTCCAGCCGATCACCCCGGGCGCCGACCCCGCGCTCGACGCCGGGATCACCTACATCGCCTCCGGCACGCCCGTCGCCCTCGCCCGGGTCATCGACGGCCCGGCCGGCCTGCTCGGCGCGACCGTCGCCGTCACCGCCGACAGCCACCACGGCTCGCTCTCCCCCGCGCCCACCACGACCGGCGCCCTGGAGCGCGCCGCCGTCGCCGAGGCCCGCGCCATGCTGGACGCCGGCCGCACCGGCCGGCTCGTCCTCGGCCTGGACGGGCGGCCCTGCGACGAAGCCGGCCAGGGCACCGTCACCTTCTTCGTCGAGTCGTACGTCCCCGCGCCCCGCATGATCGTCTTCGGTGCGATCGACTTCGCGGCGGCGGTGGTCAGGATCGGCAAGTTCCTCGGCTACCGCGTCACCGTCTGCGACGCCCGCCCGGTCTTCGCCACCGAGCGCCGCTTCCCGGACGCCGACGAGGTCGTGGTCGACTGGCCGCACCGCTACCTCGACTCCCAGGTCGCCGGACCGGAGGCCTCCGGGATCGACGGCCGCACCGTGCTCTGCGTGCTGACCCACGACGCCAAGTTCGACATCCCGCTGCTGGAGCGCGCCCTGCGCCTGCCCGTCGGCTACGTCGGCGCGATGGGCTCCCGCCGCACCCACCGCGACCGCAACGCCCGGCTGCGCGAAGTCGGCCTCACCGAGGCCGAGATCTCCCGGCTCCGCTCCCCCATCGGCCTCGACCTCGGCGCCCGCACCCCGGAGGAGACCGCCGTCTCGGTCGCCGCCGAGATCGTCGCCCACCGCCGGGGCGGCAGCTGCCTCCCGCTGTCGGCCGGCCGGGGGCCGATCCACCACGACCTCGCCCGCGCCGAAGAGCCCGAGGCTTCCGCCGCGAAGTCGCACGCCGCCTGACCGCTGCGCGCCGCCGTCACCCGGCCGGGCCAGCGCGCGTGATCCGATTGCGGGCGGTGGCGGTCGGCGGGAAGCTGGGGTAGCAGGACCGGTTCACGGCGGTCCGTCAGCACGGATGTGCCACCGGGCCGGTCACCGTTGCTCGGAGAGGCGGCGTGACCACGATGCGCACCCTGATCGAAATCGAGATGGACACCGCGACCGCGAACCAGGCGATCGCCGACGGCACGATCGAAGCCAGCATGGACAAGATGATGGAGATGCTCAAGCCCGAGGCCGCCTACTTCTTCGCGCGGATGGGCCGCCGGGCGGCCCTCCTGGTGGTAGACCTGCCCGACGAGGCCGCGATCGTCCCCACCCTCGAACCGGCCTGGCTGAACCTCAACGCCGACGTGACGATGACCCCCTGCATGAACGCCGACGAACTCCGCACCGGCCTCAGCCGGCTGAACGGGAGCTGACGGCCGGTCGGTCCGAGGCGGTCAGTCCGAGACGGCGAGTCTGAGCCCGAACCCGACGATCACCACACCCGTCACCCGGTCCAGCAGCCTCCGCGCGGCCGGCCGCTCCAGCCAGCCGCGCACCGTACGGGCGAAGCCGACCAGGACGGCCGACCAGAGCAGCCCCTCCGCGACGTGCACGCAGGTCAGCAGCACGCCCACGGCCAGGTGCGGCGCGCCCGCCGGGATGAACTGCGGCAGCACGGCGACGTAGAAGACGCCCACCTTCGGGTTGAGCAGGTTGGTCAACGTGCCGCGCCGCCACCCGGCGAACAGCCCGCCCGAGTCCGCCGGACCGGCCGCCTCAGCCGCAGCCTCGCCGCTCCCGCGCAGCATCCGCGCACCCATCCACAGCAGGTACGCCACCCCGGCCCAGCGCAGCGTCTCGTACGCGAGGTGGGAGGCCGTCAGCAGGGCGCTCACGCCGAGCGAGCTGAGGGTGCCCCAGATCAGCGTGCCGGTCTGGATGCCGAGCACCACACCCCAGGCCCGCCGCCGCTCACCGAGCGCGGCCGTCCGCAGGATCAGCGCGGTGTCCAGGCCGGGCGTCAGCGTGAGCAGCCCCACGACGAGGGCGAAGGACCACAGGGCAGTCGATATCTCCATGGACGGCCATCCTCACAGGGCCCGCACCCGCTCGGCAACCGGCCGGCCCTCCTCCTCCAGCAGGTCGTACTCGACCTTCCGCCCTTCGACCAGCACCGCGTCGTGGTCGCCGAGCACCGCGTCGTAGTACAGCGCGACCTCGGCCCCGCCGTCGTCCGGCGTGATCGCCCCGTACCCGTGGTCGTGGTGGAACACCTTCACCGTGCCGCTGGCCATCACTGTCTCCCTCGATCGATCAGGTTCCGATCACCAGGAGTACCAAACGATGCACGCACCACTACTCTCCGACGCGCGGGAAGGTGGGCGTGCGGCACCGTCCGCGGACGGCTCCGGGGGACGACGGCAGGGCGCGGGGAGCCGTGCCGCCCGTCAGGACAGCGGGATGCGATGGAGATGGACGAGCAGGCGCCAGACCTGGTGCGCGATCAGGTCGGGGCTGCCCTCGACGAGGCCGTGCAGCCAGTCGGCGAGGACGCCCGCGAAGGTGGCGGCCACGGCCGAGGCGATCAGGTCGGGCTCGGGGGCGCCGGCCAGGATGCGTTCGGAGCGGCTGCGGGCGCGCAGATCCCGGTGCAGCACCTGGCCGAGCGGCCCGCCGCCGCCCGGGCTCAGCAGGGCGCGGTAGAGGCCGGCGTGCGGGGCCAGGCCGGCGAAGAAGTCGGCCAGGGCGGGCGGCGGGGCGGCCGGGTCGGGTGTGCCGCGCCAGGCGTGCAGGGCGTCCACGGCCTCGCGGACCACGTCGGCGCAGGCGTCGACGGCCAGCGCCTCCAGGTCGGCGTAGTGGAGGTAGAAGGTCGCGCGGCCGACCCCGGCCCGCCGCACCAGGGCGGCGACGCCGACCTCCGCCAGCGGGTGCTGCTCGCACTCGTCGAGCAGTGCCCGGCGCAGTTTGGCCCTGGTCCGGGCGGCCCTGGGGTCGGCCGGTGGTGCAGTGGTCACTGGTGGGCCAGCAGGACGGCGGCGAGCGCCAGTGCCCCGGGCAGCGCCTGGACGAACAGGATGCGCCGGTTCGCGGTGGCGGCGCCGTACAGACCCGCGACGACCACGCAGCCGAGGAAGAACACCTGCGCCCGGAAGCCCGTCGGATCGGCGGCGACCAGCCCCCAGACCAGCCCGGCGGCCAGGAAGCCGTTGTAGAGGCCCTGGTTGGCGGCCAGCGGCGCGGTGGCCCGCGCCAGTGCCGGGTCGAAGCCGTGCAGCTCAAGGCCCGGCTTCTTCTCCCAGAGGAACATCTCCAGCACCAGGATGTACGCGTGCAGGGCGGCCACCAGGCCGACCAGGACCGCAGCTGTCGTCTCCACCGTGAAGCTCCCACTCCGTCGTCGCCGAGTTTCTGGACAGGTGTCCACTCTACATGGACACCTGTCCAGGAAATCCCGCGAGTCGGGCCCGGACCGTCGAGCCGGGAGCACCTCCGGCGGTCCCGTGGTCAGGTCCGCCACGGGCGGGGCGTCCCGGGCAGGCCGTCACAGGCCCCGCCGGGCGCTGCCGCTCACCCCACGTCGAACCGGGCCGCCAGCCGGAGCAGCCCCGGGGAGAGGCGGCCGAGGAGGCGGGCGGCCTTGGCCTCGAAGGTGACCGGGACGACGGGCTTGCCGGTGCGGACGGCGCGCAGGATCTCGGTGGCCACCTTCTCGGGCGGGAAGCCCCGGCGGGCGTAGAGCTTGGAGACCTTCTGCTGCTTGGCGGACTGTTCGGTCGCGCTGAGGCCGGAGAAGGTGGTGGTGCGGGTGATGTTGGTGTTGACGATGCCGGGGCAGATCGCCGAGACGCCGATCCCGGCCGGGGCCAGCTCGGCGCGCAGGCAGTCGGAGAGCATCAGGACGGCGGCCTTGCTGGTCGCGTACGCGGCGAGCAGCTTGGACGGCAGGTAGGCCGCGGCCGAGGCGAGGTTGACGATGTGTCCGCCCTCGCCGCGCTCGGCCATCATGGTGCCGAAGGCCCGGCAGCCGTGGATGACGCCCCAGAGGTTGACGTCCAGGACCCGCTGCCACTCCTTCTCGGTGGTCTGCAGGAAGGTCCCCGAGTGGCCGACGCCCGCGTTGTTGACCAGGACGTCCGGCACGCCGTGCTCGGCGGCGACCTGCTGGGCGAAGGCGTCGAACGCCGCGCCGTCGCTGACGTCCAGCGGGTAGGCGTGGGCCCGGCCGCCGACCAGGGTGCAGAGCTCGGCGGTACGTTCGGCGGCGGGGAGGTCGCGGTCGGCGATGACCACCCGGGCGCCCTGTTCGGCGAAGGCGAGCGCGGTGGCCCGGCCGATGCCGCTGCCCGCGCCGGTGACGACCACCAGCTGCCCGGAGTCCTGCGGGGACTGGGTCTGCCCGGCGTCGATCCGCGCGGTGAACTCGCGGACCAGCCCGGCCACCACCGGCCCCTTCTCCAGCAGGGCCGACCAGTGGGTCGCGTGGACGGTGCGCCGGGTCAGGTGCGGCACCCAGCGCTCCAGGCCCTCGGAGAGGAACTCGTTCACGTAGTGGTCCCGGCTCAGCGTGACCAGCTGGACGGGCACCTCGGTCGGCCGCTCGCGCGGGTGGCGGACCGTCGGCCGCATGTTGGCCCGGTACAGCTCGATGCCGCGCACCGCGTCCTGCTTGAGGGTGGGCTGCGGGTGGCCCGGGCGCGGGCTGACGGCCTCCAGGTCGCGCAGCACCCGGGGCCAGGCACGGGCCAGCCAGAGCCGCCAGGCGGCGGGGGCGAGCACCGGCAGGTGGAAGGCGGTGATGTACCAGGAGTGGGCGCCCTGGACGAGCAGCTGCCGCAGGTGCTTGGGGGTGGGCCGGCGCAGCCGGTGGCGCAGCCAGAAGCCCAGGTGGTCCAGCGAGGGGCCGGACATGGTGGTGAAGGAGGCGATCCGCCGCTCGGCGCCGGGCTCGGTGACGGCCTCCCAGGACTGCACGGAGCCCCAGTCGTGCGCCACCACGTGCACCGGCCGGTCCGGGCTGACGGCGTCCGCGACGGCGGACAGGTCGGCTCCCAGGAGCTCCAGCCGGTACCCGTCGCGGGTGGCGGGGACACCCGAGGCGCCCGCCCCTCGGACGTCGTAGCGGACCACGTGGTGGTCGGCGGCGAGGTCGGCGGCGACGTCGTCCCAGACCACGTGGGTGTCCGGGTAGCCGTGCACCAGCAGGACGGTCGGGTGGGCCGGGTCGCCCTGCTCGAACACCGCGAGCGGCAGTCCGCCGGAGTGGACGGTACGGCGGCGGATCGTCATCGGGCTGCCTCCTCGGTGGCGGTGGCGGTGGTAGCGGTAGCGGTGGTGGCGGCAGCCGCTGCGGCGGCCGTCCAGCGGCGTACGTGCGGCAGGTCGTCGTCGAGCCAGTAGGCGTCGTCCTCGGTGACCACCAGCAGTTCCTCGAACTTGATCCCCACCTCGCGGAAGCCGATGTGCGGCTCCACCGCCCACAGGCCGGGGGTCGGCGCGTGGCGGGACGAGCGCCCGTCCGCCCAGAGCGGGGAGCGGCCCTGCATCCGCTCGCTGATCAGCTCGCGGCCCAGCGTCTGCAGGGTGCGGACGCCGAAGCCGAACAGGTTGACCCCGGCCGGGCCGCGCGCGGTCGTCCTGGTCACCTGGTGGCCGATCACCCGGCCCGGGTAGACCTGGTGCCGGTTGTCGTAGCCGTGCGCGGCGATCTGGGCGTCCACGGCGGCGTACACCTCGTTCAGCGGCTTCCGGGCCCGCACCTCACGGAGGATCAGCTCGCGGTAGACCTGGAGGTCGGCGGCGAGCCGGTCCCAGACCGGGTTGTCGCCCACCTTGCCGCCGTAGCCGATGTCGGCGGTGTAGCCGTCGACCACGGGTGCGCAGTCGAGCACGTACGGCATGCCCTCTTCGAGCTTGCGGCCGCCGGCGAAGAACTGCAGCGGGGTGCGGAACTGCCGGAAGGCCGTCCGGTCGCCGAACCAGGCGAACGGGACGTGGAAGAAGTCCTGCACGCCCGCCGCGACCAGGCAGTGGCGCAGCTTCGCGGTGGCCTGGCGCTCCGTCACCCCGGGTTCGATCCAGGCGGCCACCTGCTCGGCGCAGTGGTACGCGAGCTGCTGGGTCTCCCGGAAGCGGTCCAGGTCGTGCTCGGTAAAGGGGAATGACTTCACGGATGCCACGTCAGGGCTCCTCACAGGTCGAGGACCAGTGTCTCGCCTTCGGGGGCGCGCGAGACGCAGGGCAGCAGGGCTCCGGCGGCGCGTTCCTCCTCGGTGAGGCGGCGGTCGCGGTGCTCGGGGGTGCCGGAGCGCAGCTGCACCCGGCAGGTGCCGCAGAAGCCCTGGTGGCAGGAGTACGGCAGGTCGGGACGCAGCTCGCGCACCACGTCCAGCGCGGAGCGGTCGGCGGGGACGTCGAGCCGGGGCCCGTCCTCGCCGAGCTGGACGGTGAAGGGCCTGCCGTCCAGGATCGGGGCGGCGCCGAAGCGTTCGAAGTGCAGCGCCCTGGCCGGGGAGGCCTCGAAGGCGGCCTGGACGGCGGCGAGCATGGGGGCCGGGCCGCAGCAGTAGACGGCGGCGCCGTCGGGGGCGTACCCGAGCAGGTCGGCGGCGCTCGGGGGCTCCGCCCCTGGGCGGTCGGTGTCCGGGAGGACGGTGACGCGGTCGGGGTCGAGGGCGCGGAGCTCGTCCGTGAAGGGCATCGAGTCGGCGCTGCGGCCGGTGTGCACGAGCCGCCAGTCCAGGCCCAGCCGGTGGGCCTCGCAGGCCATCGGGAGCAGGGGGGTGATGCCGATGCCGCCGGCCAGCAGCAGGACGGCCGGTTCGGCGCAGAAGGCGAAGCCGTTGCGCGGGTGGCGGGCGGTGAGCCGGGCGCCGACGTGCAGGTCGTCGTGGATCTCGGCCGAGCCTCCCCCGCCGTCGGCCACCCGCCGGACGGCGATCCGGTAGGTGGCGCGGTCGGCCGGGTCGCCGCAGAGCGAGTAGTGGCGCTCGCGGCCCGAGGGGAGCGTGAGCAGCAGCCGCGCGCCGGGCTGCCACGCCGGGAGTGTGCCGCCGGAGGGGGCGGCGAGGCGCAGTTCGACCACTTCGGTGGCGATCACCCGGTGCCCGGTGACGGCGAGTTGGAGCGGCGGGGTCGGGCGGGGGGCGGCCAGGCCGGGACGGCGGCGCAGCAGGGGCCGGCCCATCGCGCGCGGGTACCGGTCGCCGAAGGCCGTGACCCGCTGCAGGAAGCGGTCGGGGCCCGGACGCCCGTACAGGTCGGGGGGCGGGGTGGTGAGGTCCATCCGTACGGCTCCGGATCAGTGGGCAGCGGCGGCGCGGGCGGCCGGCGAGGTGGCGAGGTAGCTGAGGGCCTGGCTGGACGAGCCCTCCTGGGTCGGGTGGTACCCGGGCTTGAAGTAGCGGACCGCCGAGCGGGTCATCCGGCCGAACTCGGGCAGCAGGCCGCGCCGGCCGATCTGCTGGGCCTCCCGCCAGGTGGGCTTGACCCGGCCGTGCAGGGTGGGGTCGGCGGCGAGCAGGAAGCGGACTCCGCGCACCCAGAGGTGGACGAGCAGCGGCCCGGAGACCGCCATGCCGCGGACCCGGCGGAGGTACCCGGGGTCGAGGTGGACCATCAGGTCGTAGGCGACGCTGCGGTGCTCGACCTCCTCGGCGCCGTGCCAGCGCAGCAGGTCGAGCATGGTCGGGTCGGCCTGGGCGCGGTCCAGGCCGGGCGAGTTGAGCGCCCAGTTGCCCAGGAAGGCGGTGAAGTGCTCGACGGCGGCGACGACGGCCACCCGCTCGATGATGTTCTCGCGGCGCTGGGTGGCCGTCAGGCCCGGCTTGTCGCCGAGCACCCGCCGGAAGAACCAGCTGACCTGCCGGATGTACGGCTGCGGGTCGAGCCCCTGGGCCAGCAGGTGTTCCAGCACCTCCTGGTGGGCCTCGGCGTGGATGGCCTCCTGCCCGATGAACCCGAGCACCTCCTCGCGGAGCTGCTCGTCCGTGATCATCGGCAGGGCCTCCTTGAAGACCCGGACGAACCAGCGCTCGCCCTCCGGCAGCAGCAGGTGCAGCACGTTGATGGTGTGGGTGGCCATCGGCTCGTCGGGGATCCAGTGCAGCGGCAGCCGCGACCAGTCGAAACGGACGTCCCGGGGCTCCAGCACGAGGCTGTCGTGGACGGGGGTGGGCTCGGTGGCGCGGGGCATGGGGAGCCTCCTGACCTTGCTGGTGGCGGCGCGACTAACCGCAACCTACTCGCGGGTAGTGCCGTCGACAAGGGTTTCGGGCATTCTTATCGACATCGAGTCTAATAAGATGGTCCGACGGAATCGCGGCACCGGGCGACCCCGGCGTGACTCCGATCGATAGATTGCGATTCCGAGCTGTGGCTTGTGAGCGGCGGCCCAGAGATCGGTCGAGTCACGCTGAGTAGTGGTCATGTGCTGTCTCTGGCGGCGCTCGGGTAGGTGGCTGTGGTGCTGTGGGCGGGTGGCTTCTTCGACTGGGGCCTTGATCGGGTCCGATGTGTGCGGTGTGGACGACCACCTCACCCGTCGGCTCAGAGCCGCTGGCCCCCGCTCGCCCCACTGGGTTCTCCTGCCAGCACTGGCTCACCACACCCACGGTTTGTGCGTCTTGGGACCGGCCAGGAGACAGCCAGGCTCGACAGCGAACTGCCCCACCCGGTCATGCCTGAGCGATGATCTCCGCCCGCCTGCGGTCGTACTCGGCGACGGCTGCCAGCTCGGCTTCGAAGTAGTCTTCCCATAACCCGGGGCACCGCCACTCTGGGGGCGCCAGCGTCAGAGTCCCGCTGCCCAGCCCGGCCACCCAGCAACTCGGCATTCGCTCGCTGACGAGAGTGAACATGACTGCGCTCACAACTCAGGGCAGTCCCGGTCGGTGCTGGTGTCGAGCCGGTCGGGAATACGAAGGAGCACCCGATCCGCTACTGAACTTGAATTCGTGATGTCGGCCTGAGGATGGTTCAGCCGTCCATGATCAGGCCGGTGGCGGCGAGGCATCCGTCGATGAGGTGAGGGCGGTACTGGATCTGCTTCAGGCCGCGCCTGACGGCCCGGGCGAGCTGGTCGAGGTCGGCGGCGGCGAGGTTGC